>PAKE01000052.1 GCA_002710495.1 Flavobacteriales bacterium | reverse complement strand
GGTCGTCGTGGTCCTCATCGCCATGGTCGTCGTGGTCCTCATCGCCATGATCGTCATGATCCTCATCGCCATGATCGTCATGATCCTCATCGCCATGATCCTCATCGCCATGGTCCTCATCGCCATGATCCTCATCGCCATGATCGTCATGATCCTCATCGCCATGGTCGGCGTGGCCCCCATCACCTTCGCCAAATTCCAACGTCTTAACAGTCGAAATGGCCTCGTAAATGGGCACCCCGTCTTCCTCGGCGGACTCGATCACGTCGATGAGGCCTTCTTCGAAGTTTGCCCCGTTGACAATCAAAGCATCTGCATTGAGCATCTGGTTGATTTCTTGTGCCGAAGCCTGGAACTCGTGCGGATCAGCGCCCACGGGCATGATCGTGATGACCTCAGCTTGGCCATCGAGGAGCTCGCTGACCACATCACCCAGGATGTTCGTCGTCACGACAACGGTCGCAATTTCGCCTACGGATTGTGAATTATCAGTTGCCGGAGCACCAGTTGCCGGAGCAGCATTAGATTCTGAGTCGGTAGTCGATGCGGCACTATCAGAGCCACAAGCTGTAGCAATCAGCGTCAGCCCCGCAAGAACAGGGAGCAAAGTACGAGCACGGAGGGTTGTCATGCGGGGGATTTCCTTCTAACTGAGAACGATTACTGATACCAAGATAGCGGACCGGGAATGGCTCCCACAACCAGAGTCGGACTTTCGTATCTGATGGATGCCAGCAGGCAGCCCCATCCGAGCCATCCAGGAGGAAGCCAGTGATCAGAGTTATCGCGGTCCGCCGTCGGCACCGAGCTGTGGGAGGTCTCCACATCGACGTTGTCCAACACTGCGGCGTTCACCTGCGCGGTGCGAAATTGCTGGTGCGCTTGCGGTTGGCTTCGACGCGATAGGTCCGATGCCAAAAGTTACGTGTCAACTTGGTGAGTAAACCGGTACCCGAACCCAAGCTTCGACGATTAGATTTCGGATATGGGGTTTCATCGTGGAGTGATAGTTGCTGCCAGCATGATTGCTGCTGGTCTGGCTGGGTGTAGCAGCGGGAGCGCCAGCAACCCACCCGGGCTGGCTAACCCAGCGTCGGTCTACTGCGTGGAACAAGGCGGCGAGATCGACATTGTTGAAGAAGCAGATGGCGAAGTCGGCTACTGCAACTTGCCAGATGGCTCTCGCATCGAAGAGTGGGAGCTGTTCCAAAGCAATCACAGCTCGCCATAAAGCGAGTAACCACCGAGCAGGGTTTTGACCGACTCGTTCAGATCCTGCAGCAAATCCCGTATGTCTCGGAGACTTTTTTGGGAGTTGCATCTCAAACGCGCTTGAAGCCTGAGGTGATACCCAAAACGCCTAGGCCAACTCAGGAAACACAGCTAACCGGAACGCAGCAGCGCCCATCCTGCGCTACTGGTATGCGAGGAGTACCGATGCCGCTAGGCAAGTGGTCAGTCGAGAGCCTAATCGTCAAGCCCAACTAGGATCTCCTTGCGCCGCAGGAACCAAGGTGTCCAAGGCGGGTCATAGCGAGCCCAGACTGGCTCCCCAAGCACAGTACGACCAGCTTGGCTAGTGGCGTTCATCAGCGTACGGCAATGCCGCTCGTATCCATTGCGTGTCCAACGCCCGCGATAGCGGATCGCGGCCAAACACTGGGTCCGATCTCCTTGATCGTGACTCGTGAGTCGTTCGGTATCAGAAGGGAATCGACGGTGTACTGCGTCGGCATCATGAAACGCACTCGGTATTGGTCACCGACCCGGTCTTGAGCGACCGGCGTGGTCATCGCAATTTTTTTACTATCACCATAAGTGGTCTTGTTCCCGCCGAAGATGTAACCCGCAAGCAAGCGGAACCCGCCGTTGCCCGCCCGCTCAAGCGGTCCCTCCACGAGCGTTTCAGCCACAACGTAGGGCTCGTAGCGGCGGAGTTCGATTTCATTTATCCGTTCCTTGACCCGATAGGCCGGACTCTCGAAAACCATGTCACCAGTCTGGTCTCGTTGAAGGTCGACTGCCGGTCGCGTCATCGTTAATGGCAAAGCGCGTGGCACTACACCTTCAGAGATCCATCGCAAATAAGCCAGGATGTTCGACATACCCAAGGCTGCTGGCTGCCCCCTTGAAAGATCACTCTGTATGCCCCATCATTTCGTCAACAGGCTCCGATCTCATCCTCACATGAAAAAGGAGTCGTTCCGTCACAACCAAATCAGGTGGGAATCTGTCAGTGCGATCATTTACCTAGTTGGCGGAGCGCTCTTCATTTGGGGCAGCGTCCGATTCTTCCCATCGCTTGAATCACAAGCAGAGAACCGCGGTGCATGGATCTTCTTCGCCGGATCATTGTTGTATCTCGTCGTCACCGCTCACGACACCTACGAAGTCGTGAGTTACCGGCGTCAACTCAACAGCTCCCCAACTACTTCTGACCGTCTTGAACTATGGGCCGCAGGAAGCTACCTACTCGGGACGTTACTTTTCGCCGCCGGCAGCATCTTCTTTTTGTCCTTTATTGGCGATTATTCCGCCGGCGCTTGGTGCTTCATTCTCGGCAGCTTGCTGTTCGTAACCGGCGCGACCATTGACGTGTTACAGATCGTCCGCGCCCCCAATATCCGTGTGCTGCAACTCTTGAACCTGACGGCGCTGGCCTTTGTTGTGGGATCAGCACTTTTTGTCGTCGCCTCGGTCCCCTACCTCTTCAAGTTCCAAAGTTCGACCGACGAACAAACAGTCGACACTTTCCTTGCGGCCCAGTTCGTAGTCGGCAGCTTCTTGTTTCTAGTCGGCGGCGTCTTCAACTACCGACGCGCATTCCTCGTCATTGACTCGGCGACCGACCGATAACGGCAGCGAGCGAGCCCATGTGTAAACGACGGATATCGGCGCGCAGTACCAGTTCAGTCAGCGACATCAAGAATGCGTACGGGGAGTTCGCGGGGACCGCGGATCTGGCCAACACTCCAGCGTGTGTCGCCAGCGAGTTCGAAACGCGGGAAACGCTTGATGAACTCCTCAATAGCGACCTTTAGTTCTAGGCGAGCCAGGTTTGAGCCCAGGCACCGGTGGATGCCCAGACCAAACGCAGCGTGGCGATTCTCCTCGCGATCGACAATGAACGCGTCGGGATCCTCAAACTTCCTCGGATCACGGTTGGCGGCCGGGAATGGCAGGAGCACCCAATCGTCCTTCTTCATTGGGCAACCGTGGAAGTCATTGTCCTTCGCGACCAGTCGGGCCATCGTCACCGGTGCATATGCGCGGAGGAACTCCTCTAAGGCGAACGTCATTACCTCAGGATCATCGAGAAGGCGCTGATGATCCTGAGGGTGCTGCGCAAGGTGCCACAGCGACGAACCGATTGCTGACCATGTCGTGTCGATTCCTGCGACGAGCAGCAAGATAACCATGCCCCCGACAACATCGTCGTCAAGCTTGTTGCCATCGAGCTCAACATTCATCAAATAGCTCGTGAGATCTTCACGTGGGTTCGCTCGATGGTCGTCGATCTGCTGCTGGATGTATAGACCGAGATCGTCGCCACCCTCTCGGGTTCCTGGTTCTTCGTTGATGCGTTCTAGGACGTCGTGAACGAACTCGCGGAACAACTCCTCGTCCTCTTCCGGAAATCCGAGCATCCGTCCAATCACGTTGACTGGAATGTTCTGGGCGTATTGAGCCGCGGCGTCAATGATGCTCTCGCCGGGCGTGATCTCACCCATCTCATCAAGGAGCTGCTGACACAACCGCTGGATCTCAGGCTCCCACGGTTCAATCTTCTTCGGCGCAAAAGCTGGCAGAAGAAGTCGGCGGGCCATGTTATGGAACGGTGGATCGCTGGTGATTGGCGGCGCTCCACCGATCGGGGCTGGAAGTGCCAGGTCGCCGGGCCGCGCAACGTTGACCACTACGGAGCGGCTCGTAAAGTTCTCCGTGTCGTACGCGACCTCGGTGACGGTGTCGTCAGTGATTGGCACCCACATACCGCCATAACGGTCAGAATGAGCAACGGGGCAGCCGCCCTCGCGTAACTCTTTCCACACCTCGGGTGCGTTCGGATTGTAGGTCGGGTCTGCGTGGTCAAAGTCGGTACGCGGGTCAGCAACTGGGCCGTAATCGTCGGCGTCGTACGGCACCCGCTGCCAGATATCAGTACCTTCTGGGCCGCTGCCAATAACGAAATCCACAGTTTCGCCACCTCGATCGATGGTGATGACCTTGTTGCCCGTGGGCTCGTCTATTCGCGTGGAATATTTCGTGGTGTCAGTCATGTCATCCGTTCATCGGTGATGGTGATTGCGTACTCGGGGCAGTTAGACGCGGCCAGACGAGCTTTGTGGTGCAACTCCGTGGGGACGACGTCCTCGACGGTCAACATGGCCTGGCCGTAGTCGTCAACGTCGAACAATTCCGGCGCCAACGCGTAACAACGGTTGTGACCCTGACATTTCTCGGCGTCGAGATGTACTTGCACCCGCCTGACAATAGAGCCAAGAGGGTGACTGGGGCCAGCGCCGTCGCAACTTTTTCGAACAGTGTTCTAATTCTGGTCTTACCTCCGTGGCCCGCTCTAAGCTCCACCGACATCGAAGGTCCGCTTGTCAGCTCACCTCGTCGCGATGTCTGCCCCGGCCTGGAAGCCGGTCGTCCACGCGTTCTGAAAGTTGAATCCGCCTGTGATGCCATCCACGTCGATGACTTCGCCAGCGAAGTACAAACCATGCACAATCTTGCTTCCCATCGTGCGGAAGTCGATCTCGTTGAGAGCAACTCCGCCACACGTGACGAATTCATCTTTGTTCATGCTCTTACCGCTAACCGTAAACGTCGAGGCCGTGAGCTGACTGACGAGCCTCGTTGCTTGGGTCTTGCTGAGCTGCGACCACGTCGCTGACTCAGAGACCTCAGCGGCTGCGAGCAAACGCAACCACAGCCGCTTCGGGAGGGCAACAAACGGACTTCGGCTAGACAGTTGGCGCTTCGCCTCGCTGAGCCGCTTCTCGGTGATGACTGCTGTTGGGTCGAGGTCTGGTAGCCAGTTCACGGAAATGCCGAAGCAGTACTCACGCTCAGCCAACTCGCAAGCGCCCCAAGCTGAGATCCTCAAAATTCCTGGCCCACTCAAACCCCAATGGGTAATGAGAACAGGCCCGCGACTCGAGAGTTTGCTGTGCTGGATGTTGATTTCGACTGCATTCACGTCAAGGCCGGCCAGTCCATCAATGCGTGGATCTTTGATTTTAAAGGTGAAGAGCGAGGGCGTCGGCGGCTTGAGTTCGTGTCCCAGGCTTGCCGCAAGTTTGGCCCCGGCCGCCAACCGAGTTCCGCCCGTTGCAATGAGCACATTTGCAGCCGTGTAGGAGTTCCCAGCATCTGTGGTTACGTCAAAGTTGTCTGCGTTTTTGACCACCGAGTTCACTCCTTCCGACTTGCGGATGCTGACTCCAGCCGCTTCAGCGGCACTGAGCAGGACGTCAACAATCGTCTGTGAGCTGTCGGTCTCTGGGAACATTCGACCATCGGCCTCAGTTTTTAGGGCCACGCCACGGCCGGCAAACCACTCAACAGTTTCGGTGGCGCCAAATCGATGGAACGGACCAATCAGAGATTTCTCACCACGCGGATAACCCCGACTTAGCTCACGCGGATCAACACAATCGTGGGTGACGTTGCAGCGACCGCCACCAGAAATCTTCACTTTTTGAAGAGGGTGCGACGTCTTTTCAAGTATCAGCACAGACTTTCCAGAGCTTTCTGCGCAGGTAATTGCAGCAAAGAACCCTGCGGCGCCTCCGCCGACAACGATGAGGTCCACAAACATTCTCGCTCACTGTAGAGACGATTCGAGCAGGGAGTCGGCGGCCGCAGTCCAAACGCCAAGCAAACAATCCCAACCCACCCAACGTGCGGACGAAACTAAACGCCGCATCATCACATCGCAGGTGTCTTCAGTAGCGGCCTCAGAACAGGCGGCTCGCGCGTTCTAGTGGCAAGAGTCAAGGTGGGGATCTGCCCCGCCTGCAACCAGGCATGGCGGCGTACTGCGCCACGCAACTCAAAAGAAACGAAAGAAGTCCTGAGTGATTTCTCATAGCGCTTCTCACTACCGAGCGAACTAATATTTACGGATGTAAAGTACACTTTCAATCGAGTCCGAGACGGGAGTTGACATGAGTGGTCGAAAGACAAGAGTCGCCGTCATATGCCATCACGAACTCATACGGATCGGCGCACAAGCGGTGTTCGAGGCCGACTACGACCTTGAGGTCTTCAATGATTCGACCGCGATCGTGGCGACGTTGAAAACGTACAAACCCGACGTCATTCTTCTGTGTAATGTCGACAACGCCCGTACAACAATCGTCTCCGACCTCACCGCCATCTCAGGAGCCGCACGAGGAATACCGTTAGTTCTGCTTTCCTTCTATGGTTTTTCTCGTGTCTCAGAGTTCATTGAAGCCGGAGCGGTCGGGTACGCGTCCACAAAGCACTGCACCCTCGCCGAGCTTCTGGACATCATCACCAGAGCGATGGACGGTGAGATCGCGATCGATGGTCGCACTGCGTCATCAATGTTTGTGTCTAAGAAAACCCCCCAGGTAACACTGACCGACCGTGAAACAGAAGTAGTCGCCCACGTCGCAAAGGGTCTCAACAACAACCAGATCGCTGAAGCGATGTTCATCTCTAGCTCGACAGTGGCAAGCCATCTGCATAGCGCCTGCATGAAGCTTGACGTCTCGAACGGAAGCCGCAGTCACGTCGCCGCTGTCGCCGTACGCGTTGGTTTGATTTAAATCCCCGGAGAATTAGCTGCCGCTGAGTAACTCAGTCCACCGAGGGTCAGGTCGATTGTCGAAGAACTTGCCGCTGCCACGTCAAGCCATGCCCTCAGCTGCACAGACTCACCCCAGTGAAACTCAACTGCGCGAACCACCACAGATATACCGCTGGTGTTGCCTCTCGGAGAACGTAAAACTCTCTTCTTACAGAGCAGTTCCTCGGCCACATCGACCAGGTGGGATGAACCCCGACATCTTCGACGCCACCTAAACCGGAGCTATCTCACTTATCGCGCCCGCATCGGGCGACCAATCACTGCGAACGTGATCGCCGCAGCATGACCGACGTTGAGTGAGTCGACGCCGGTCGAGATAGGAATCCGAACGCGATGTGTCGAAGCACCCATCGTCTCAGGCTCTAAGCCATGGCCTTCTGCGCCAAGCACAATCGCAAGCCGGTCGGGCACATCCATGTCCCAAAGGTCTACCGCTGCAGCATCAGGGGTGAGAGCCCATGTCTCAAAGCCGAGGTCGCTAAGTGAGTACAAAGCGTCCGGCCAATCCTTGGCATCTGCTCGGGCAACCGGGACATGCAGGATTTCGCCCATGCTCACTCTCACAGTGCGCCGCTGGTACGGATCGTTGCAGGTTGGACTAATGACTATGCCGTCGATACCAAACGCACGCGATGCCCGAGCGATTGCCCCCACGTTCTGATCGTCGTTGAGGGCTTCGAGCACGACCAGCCGCCGCGACGTGCTCGACAACTCGGCAACAGTCGGCATCGGGAAGCGGAAGGCGGACGCAAGGCAACAACGGTCCATGTTGAAACCAACGATCTCGGCAAGGACCGCTTGGTCCGCGACATAAACCGGCACGCCGGCCATCTCTGGGCGAGACATCGTGGGGATAAAACGCTTGAGACGTTTTGGGTGAAGCAGCACCGAGCGCATGCGATGCCCCGAGTCGATCATTCGGTCGATCGGAACGTATCCCTCGCCCATGAAGTATTCATCGGCTTCCATTTCAGCACGTACTGCGATGCTGTTTAGTTCTCGATAGTCGTCGACACGCGGGTCGGCGGGGTCCACTATGTACGTGACGCCTTCAACATCTTCGCTCGCTGCTGAAACGCCTTGACTCACACTCATCGTGTCATCAGCTCACCAAATCCTAAGCATCTGTGGTGCTGGTTCATGGCCAGCTGACCGGGCACCTTAGGTGATAGCGCACGCGCTCCGGATAGAGCACAGATCGGCGAGGTACGGCCGTTATCAGTCCGATCCCGCAGGTTATTCATAACGCCATTGTCGCCGATGCTGCAGCATTTCATCCACAGCTCGAATTCAGAAGCGTCCCACGTTTGACCGTTCCACAGCCATAACGTTCGGGGACAAAGTTCCAAACTTGCCAACATCCGGCGAACTTGGCGTTGACGAAACGATTCCAGATTGGATGATAGTTCCCAGAACCTACAAGTTCAGCCGGTCACGTTGATGGCCAAGCTGCCCCGCAAGGCGTCAAGGTAAGCGTCATAGCCACGCGAGCTGGGGTGGAAGGAGGCCGTTGAAACGTTGATAGGACCATTGGTCCAATACTCGCGGATCGTGCCATCTTCGAGTTTGCCGCGGCGCAGCGAATCGCCAAACACCGCATCGTTGACATACCGGTCGCGTTGCCAGAACCGGCAGGCCCCATGGTTGTCGAACTCGTCAATGACCGACACGTAGCGAATATCGGCACCGGTGCGAACCCGAGCAATGCTGGTCGCAATCTCAATCTCGCGATTCAACAGATCTACCTGCTCATCTATGAAGTCTGCTTCGTTCCGGCTGATCCCCAGAACACCCTCGCACCAGCGATCACTCTGCATCAGTCGTGGGTACGCCAGCGCTCGAACAATGACGCCGGGGTACTGGTCGCCGATCTCCACGTATATTCGGGTTAGATCGCGACGGATCTCATGGAAGTTGGCCATCCGGTTTTGTTCCGGTCTGTCGCAGTTAGCTGTCGTGATGCAGCGCAACAGCGCATCCGGCCAGCTTTCATTTCGTTCAGTTCGAAGATCGTTGCCACCAATCGTCATCGTGATCAACGTCCCATCACCGTCGCCGCTTATGCCTGCAGCGCGCACCTGAGCAGGGATTTCGCGGATCACAGCGCCAGCACAGGCGACAAATACCGACTCGGCATCAAGTTGTTCAGCGACTCGGGGGCCAGGGGTTTCATCGAGTTCGCGTTGGCAGGCGCTAGAACCGAGTCGGGTCGACCGGCCAAAGGAATGAGCAGCAGGCCCGTGGTCGTCGTAACTCGACGCATTGCGATGAATACCACTACCTGAGCTGTAGGAATCGCCGAGCGTGACGACGCGCTGAATGACCAGTGGCATCGAATCTTTTGGACTTGCCTGCGCAGTGGCTGAGAGCGCGCAGATTGCAGCCAATGTGCAGGAAACAGCTACCGCAGCTCGAAACATGACCGTCACGCTAGACCGCCTCGGCGAGCGTGATGCTTCACTTGCAAAATCTCAGGCGGAGTGCGATTTGACGTCGAAATATTGGTTCCAATCGATTCGTCGGTGTCGCTGTAGAAAATTTGTAAATCAGGGCTCCCTTGCAGCTCACGCGTTAGAGCCTCTGAGGGTTACCGGGATGGTTACCGGCCTTAGGCCTAACCATGGGATCGAAGCCTGCCAGGCCTATGGACGATATGCACGGCAGCGCCGCCGGCTGGGTCAAGTAAAACAATCGAGCGACCACAGGAGTCAGTATTTTCTCTTTGGTGAGGCGTAGTTCGAGTAAGAACTCAGCGGCATGCCTGCCCAGACGGCAAAGTTGGGCGCCCACCATCCTGCGACGGCGACGCTAGCTCTGAGATTATGTGGCAATGAGCTCTATTCGGCACCGCTATAAACAATTCAGAGGCGGCTATCAACTATTCCAAACTGACCGACCGTTAAGGTACGCGACTCGGATGATCGTCATTTTGACGATCCCAGTCGTTCTGCTTGGGGCGCTCGTAATGCGGTTGTTTGACCGCAACGAGTACAACACCTTCGGTGAAGCACTTTGGTTTACCCTCCAGACCGTCACTACGGTCGGATACGGCGATACGACGCCCACTAGCGCTGCGGGTAAAGTAGTGGCGTCGGTCGTCATGCTCACCGCTACCGGGTTCCTCACCATCGTGACCGCCAGAGTGACCACGAGGTTCATTCAAGCGGAACGCATTCGGATCGAACGCTCCAACGCCGCAGCGATGTCTTCAGAAGCTGACCCCCTCGCTCAACTCGTTTCAACACTCTCGACGCTCGCCGAGCGTCTTGATCAGATTGAGTTGACGCTTGCTGAGCGCCTTGATCAAATCGACACGAAACTAGCGGCGAGTGATCTGGCCGCAGAGAAATTTCGCGACCCATCTTGACTTAACACTCCGAATTGACTCAGGTGACGTGTTGAGAACATAAATGGCTTCAGCGAGTGGCCGAATACAGGGTCCGCAACAGCAAGCCTTCCTCAATTGCGTCGACGGTGCGACGTCGACGCTTGATTCCTTCGTAGACAGCGTCGTCGCCCAGAGCCGAGCGTAAATCCTCTTCGTGCTGGAGTGTGGCAGCTAGCCAGCGGCGCTGGGTAGCAAGGTACGCAGAGGTCACATCAACCACGTCAATCTCGGTAAAACCCGCTGAGCGGAGCAGGCCCGGATACGTTGTTCGGACCGCCACGCCGGGCGGTCCAATCAAGCTCGCGCGTCGGCGTTGCGCTGCGCTGAGCCCCCGCTGCACTTCGATCGTGTAAAAAGCCGCACGACCATATGAACGAAGCACGCGATGCGAGGCTCTCAGCACGGAGAGCTTTCTGCGTAGTCAACACATCACATCGGCGTGCACGATCGCGTCGATCGAGCCCGACCGGATCGGGAGCTTTTCACCGGTTCCGAGCAACGCTAGCGCTCTGGGTACGAGGCCATCGCTGTCAATGCGGTCAAATGCAGCACTGCAACCCTCCATGATCGGATCGACGCTGATCACCGAACAGCCGAACGTGGTTGCTAGATAGAGGCCTGGCCACCCGGATCCTGCGCCGATGTCAACGAGCACCTTGCCTGGCTCGAGTGCAAGGAGCCGACCGATGCCGTCCGCCTGCTTGCGTGTCGTATACCCAGTCGCTTGGTAGTCGCTGCCGAGTGCTTCCAACTCCACCACCCGGAGGTTTGCTTCGCTGGACATCGCGTAGCGCTGCGCAAAACGTTCTGTCTCGATGAGCGATCGCTCTACCACATCAGGGAGTCTTACCGATGTCGTCTGTTTCTTGCGCATGCGTACTCAGGCTTAGAAAGCGAAGCTCACCGTGGGATCTCGTTCGAGTTGCTCAACAAGAGCAATCTCCTGGATGCAGAATCCGTTCGCGAGTGCCCGCAGAACCCTTATTGATCACCCTGACATTAGCTTCGACGCGGTAACTGCCATCCAGGTCCGCAGCAAATCCGGTGTCGCAGTTGGCAGCTATACGCGTTTTTCCTGTCAGTCAGGGTGCCAGTTGGTATCTGGCTCAGCTCACAAAGGAGCTTCACACGTCAGAGCGCTACGACGACGTGTCACCTAAGGGCTTAGCCTGCTACGCCTGGCGGAACTGGGCGCCGCCAGTTTAACGATCAAGCGGGTCGGGTACGGTCGCGTCATGCTTAATCCGACCGATAGAACAATCATGATTAGCGGAGCGAATCGAGGCCTCGGTAACGCTATAGCTCGTCGGCTATACAGCGACGGGTACAACGTCAGCGTCGGCGGTCGCGACGTCGAGGCATTACGCCGTTCTATGGAGGGCTGCGAAGACAGCAGGGTACTCTGCCATCGCTACGACGCTGCCGAACCAGGGACCGATGCCACGTGGCTTAATGCCACGGTCGAGCGGTTCGGATCCCTGTCTGGTCTCGTCAACAATGCGGGGATCATTGATACCGCCGGCCTCGAAGCCCTCACCGAAGACGGGCTCGACGCGTTGTGGTCGGTCAATGTCAAAGCACCATTTCGGATGATCCAGCTTGCGCTACCGCTCCTGCGTGCCGACGGCAGCGGGCGCGTTGTCAGCATCGCCTCGTTGTCCGGCGTACGAGTTATGGGGAAGTTCGCTCCAGGATACGCTATGTCCAAGCACGCAGTTCTTGCCCTGTCCGAGGCAACGAAACAGGCGGGTTGGGATGACGGCGTTCGCGTCACGTCGGTCTGCCCTGGATTCATCGCTACCGACATGACCAGTGACTTCGGCGAGGACCCAGCAACGATGATCGATGCGTCTGATCTTGCTGAACTGATCTCAACGACTATTTCGCTGCCAAACACGGCGTCGGTTGCACAACTGAACGTTGCATGTCGTCTTGAACCCCATTTCTAAGTTCAGTCGGCTCACCCCACCGATCTTTGGCGAAAACGAAAAAACGCACCACCGGCAATACCCGGATGGTGCGTTTTTTGTTAGTAATCGGGCGACGTCCTACTCTCCCAGGAGATCTCTCTCCAAGTACCATCGGCGCTGACAGGCTTAACTTCCGTGTTCGGGATGGGAACGGGTGTGACCCTGTCGCTATGGTCACCCAAATCAATTGTCAACTTAAGGTTGATCCTTAAGGACTCCAGAGCAAGCACGAGCTGTTTAACCAAGCCCTCGGCCGATTAGTACCGGTCAGCTGAGCGTATTACTACGCTTACACTTCCGGCCTATCAACGTGATGGTCTCGTCACGGGCCTTACTGCGTTAACCGCATGGCTATTCTCATCTTCAACCGGGTTTCCCACTTAGATGCTTTCAGCGGTTATCCCTTCCGTAGGTGGCAAATCTGCGATGCTTCTGGCGAAACAACAGACACACTAGAGCTACGTCCATCCCGGTCCTCTCGTACTAAGGATAGCAGTTGTCAAAATAGCTTCGGCTGCGGAGGATAGGGACCGAACTGTCTCACGACGTTCTGAACCCAGCTCGCGTACCGCTTTAATGGGCGAACAGCCCAACCCTTGGGACCTGCTTCAGCCCCAGGATGCGATGAGCCGACATCGAGGTGCCAAACCTTTCCGTCGATATGGACTCTTGGGAAAGATTAGCCTGTTATCCCCGGGGTACCTTTTATCCGTTGAGCGACGGCGCTTCCACACGCAACCGCCGGATCACTATGTCCTACTTTCGTACCTGCTCGACTTGTAGGTCTCGCAGTCAAGCTCCCTTATGCCATTGCACTCGAAGACTGATTGCCAACCAGTCTGAGGGAACCTTTGAACGCCTCCGTTACTCTTTAGGAGGCGACCGCCCCAGTCAAACTACCCACCTGACACTGTCCCCGAACCGGATCACGGTCCAAGGTTAGATGGTCAACGTACGCAGGGTGGTATTTCAAGGTTGACTCCACCGAAGCTAGCGCTCCGACTTCCTAGTCTCCCACCTATCCTACACAACGCAAATCAAACACCAATATCAAGCTATAGTAAAGGTCCACGGGGTCTTTCCGTCCTTCTGTAGCTAACGAGCATCTTTACTCGTACTTCAATTTCGCTGAGTCCATGGTTGAGACAGTAGGGGAGTCGTTACGCCATTCGTGCAGGTCGGAACTTACCCGACAAGGAATTTCGCTACCTTAGGACCGTTATAGTTACGGCCGCCGTTTACTGGGGCTTAGGTTCACAGCTTCGCTTTACAGCTAACCGGTCCCCGTAACCTTCCAGCACCGGGCAGGCGTCACAGGGTATACATCGTCTTACGACTTAGCACCCTGCTGTGTTTTTAGTAAACAGTCGCTCCCCCCTAGTTTGTGCCACCTCATTAGGCTATAAACCCATGAGGTCATCCTTATCCCGAAGTTACGGATGCAATTTGCCGAGTTCCTTAACCATGGTTATCTCATACACCTTAGTATTCTCTACCTGCCCACCTGTGTTGGTTTGGGGTACGGGCGCTAAGAGAGCTCGCTAGCAGATTTTCTTGGAAGTAGTGGATCAATGACTTCGTCGTATTCGACTCGGCATCGTGTTTCAGCCTTAACGGGGAACGGATTTACCTATGCCCCGGCCTAAGCACTTACCCCAGGACAACCATCGCCTGGGTTCACCTACCATTCTTCGTCCCTGCATTGCTGGCCGCTCCAAAGTGGGTCCTTTCCTTCCGGCTCCCTAAGGATCCGGACATCCAGTTAGCAACTTCGGTTAAGCCTGGACGCGCTCTCAGCGGTACTGGAATATCAACCAGTTATCCATCGACTACGCCTTTCGGCCTCGCCTTAGGTCCCGACTCACCCTGGGAGGAATAGCCTTCCCCAGGAACCCTTGGGCTTTCGGTGGAAGGGTTTCTCACCCCTCTCTCGCTACTCATGCCTACATTCGCACTCGACCACGCTCCACAACTGCTTCCGCAGCTGCTTCACAGCAAGATCGACGCTCTGCTACCACACCCCATTACCCGTAGGCAATGCGGCATCCGCGGCTTCGGTGGTGTGTTTTAGCCCCGTTACATTG
>PAKE01000051.1 GCA_002710495.1 Flavobacteriales bacterium | reverse complement strand
GTATCTATTATTTTGAGAATCAAGCACAACCAGAACAATTTAAATCAGTTTTTCATTCTTTATGGTGGTCTGTTACAACATTAACAACGGTAGGTTATGGAGATATGTATCCTATAACTGTGGGGGGGAGAATATTTTCAACTATTATCGTATTTATTGGTTTAGGACTTGTTGCTGTTCCAACCGGCTTGATAGCTTCTGCTCTAACTAAATCTATAAATAAGGAATAAAATTGTTTTAGAAAGCATTTTTTAATCAAGAAAATCAAAAAAAATCTAATCTTTTCTCTTATATAGTAAAGACTATATACTATGCCATTTAAGAAAGGAACAAGTGGAAACCCTTTAGGAAGACCTGTAGGCTCGGAAAACAACGAACTACGAAATATAATCAACGAAAGCATAGACCCTAACAAGATTAGAGAAATGCTAAATAAGATAGAAAACCCAGTTGAATATATCAACGCAATAACAAAGCCATTGCCTTACGCTATAGGCAAGAAAAAGACTATTGAAGACACTGAAGAAACAGAGCCAATTAGCATACTTATCAACATTGACGGACAAGAAAAAATAGTAAAACTGTCCTACAAATTGTCCTACCAAAAAATAAACCCCTGCAATCACTAGATTACAAGGACTGAATGTTTGCGGTGAGGAAGGGATTCGAACCCCCGAAACAGTTTCCCGTTTACACGCTTTCCAAGCGTGCGCCTTAAGCCACTCGGCCACCTCACCAAAATTCCAGCAAATCTAATAAATTACACTGTAATTTCTCCTCTTAAAGAAAGTTTAAATTGAGTTTTTATTTCATCATTTTTCAATCCCCTACCCCTTAAATACATTAGTTTTGTAATAGCCGTTTCAGTAGTCATATCTTTTGCACTTATTACTCCAATTCTCTGTAGTTCCGAGCTGTTTTCATATTTCCCTTGTTGTACACCCCCTCTCAAGCATTGACTGCAATTCACGATTATTTTTCCATTCTCAATAGCTTCTTTCAAAATAGAAATAAATTTTTTGTTGGAAGTTGAATTCCCAGATCCAAAACTTTCCATCACTGTTGTTTCGGAGTTCTCTATAATTGATTTTACTATTTTTTCTGAGATTCCAGGAAATAATTTCAATAAGCTTATATCAGTATTCATATTTTTAGACACACACAGTTGTTTTGTGTCTTTATTTCTTAATAAAGAGGTGTTGTATTTTATATTAACACCAACCTGAGCAAGTGCGGGTAAATGAGGAGATTCAAAGGCTTCAAAATTCTCTGAGTTTACTTTCACCGTTCTATTTCCTCTAAAAAGTTTATCCTCAAAATAAATACAAACCTCTGATATTTTATCTGAAGCTGCAATTTCTATTGCAGTAATTAAATTTTCCTTTGCATCTGTTCTTCTGGCTCCAATTGGAATTTGACTTCCTGTAAGGATAACCCCTTTGTTTAATCCTTCTAACATAAACGAAAGAGCAGAAGCGGTATACGCCATTGTATCTGTTCCATGAAGAATTACAAAACTATCATATTGATTATACTGTTTTTCAATTATCTTAGAGATTTCAACCCAATTTTCTGTATTCATATCAGATGAGTCAATAGCATTTTTAGTTGAAACATGTTCTACATTAGCATCACATTCTTTTAGTTCCGGAAAAGCATTTAATATAGAATCAAAATTAAAAGGAACTAGAGAATCTTTTCCTTCTTTTTGCATTCCAATAGTTCCCCCCGTATAAATAAGTAAAATATTTTTCATTATATCTTAAATAATTTTAAAGCATTATTAGTTGTTATATCTGCTACATCTTCCATACTAATTTGATGAATTTCAGAAAGTTTTTCGGCAATATTAATAATATACTTACTTTCATTTCTTTTCCCTCTATAAGGAGTTGGAGCAAGATATGGAGAGTCAGTTTCTAAAAGTAAATGTTGTATATCTATTTTTTTTATTGTTTTGTCTACTCCAGAATTTTTGAAAGTTAAAACTCCACCTATACCCAAATAAAAATTACCTAAGTCAGTTATTTTTTTTGCATCTTCAACACTTCCGGTAAAACAATGAAAGACACCACTTAAATTTTCATCATTCAAACTTTCTACAATTTCTATTGCCTCATTAAATGAATCTCGAGTATGAATAACAATAGGTAATTTATGTTTTTTCGCTAAATTTATCTGAAAAATAAAAGATTCCTTTTGCAAAGGTAGAGTAGATTTATCCCAATATAAGTCGATCCCTATTTCACCAACTGCAATAAATTTTTCTTTCTTTAACAGTTCTTCTACATGTAATAATTCCTTCTCCATACTTTCAGATTTCACATCACAAGGGTGTAAACCCATCATAGCATAGCAAGTTTTTGGATATTTTTTGCATAAATCCAGCATATCTTTTGTTGTTTCTGAGCTTATGTTTGGTAAAAATAATCTATCTATTCCACTACTAATAGAATTCGAAATTACAGTATCAATGTCCTCCGAAAATTGTTCCAAATAAAGATGTGTGTGCGTATCAATAAACTTCATACTGCAATATTAGAATAAAATAATTAGTTTTACAGTCGTGCAAAAGCCATTAAAAATATTAGTAGTTCGTTTTAGCTCAATTGGAGATATTGTTCTCACTTCTCCGGTTGTTCGGATTCTGAAAAATCAACTAAATGCTGAGGTACATTTTATTACTAAAAAAGTGTATAAATGTTTGATAGAACACAACCCAAATATTGATAAAATTTATAGTATAGATACTGATATAAAAGAAGTTGTTTCGGAGTTAAAAAACGAGAATTATGATTGGATTATTGATTTGCATAATAATATCAGATCATCTCAACTAAAGAGGATTAGAGTCAAAAGTAGAAGTTATAAAAAACTAAATTTCCAAAAGTTTTTATTCACTAATTTCGGAATAAACAGGATGCCAAAAACGCACACTGTTGATAGATTCTTAGATACAATTTCACATCTAGAAGTAAAAAATGATGGTAAAGGGTTAGATTTTTTTCTTTCAAAGAAAGATGAAGTTGACATTTCAGTAAAGGATTATATCTGCTTTGCAATTGGAGGAAATCATTTTACCAAAATATTACCTACAACAAAGATTATAGAAATCTGTAAAAAAATTAATAAAACTATTGTTTTAATAGGAGGAGAAGATGATTGTAATCGTGCAGAAGAAATAGAAAATGAAGTTGGAAGAAAAGTAATTAATTTATGCGGAAAGTATAGTATTAATCAGTCAGCACATATTATGAAACATGCTAAATACTTAATTACACATGATACTGGGTTTATGCATATAGCTGCTGCTTTTCAGATGAAAATTTATTCAGTATTTGGTGGAACCCATCCTGATTTAGGATTTACTCCTTATCTACCTAATCATGAAAACAAAATTATACAAGTGGAAAATTTAAGTTGTCGTCCATGTCATAGATACGGGAAAAGTAAATGCCCAGAAGGACATTTTAATTGCATGAATTTAATTGATGCGGATTTATTTATTGAATAAAGCTTTTAGCTCCGTAGCTTCTTCTGCTTTCATTTTCCCTGCAAGTATTAAGGAAAGCTGCCTTCTTCTAAGTGCGGCATCAAATCTTTCTTTTTCTAAATCAGTTTCTGGATCAATTGCAGGAATAGAAGTAGGTTTGTTTGTATTATCGACCGCTACAAAAGTATAAATCGCTTCATTACATTTTGTTTTCTTTCCATTTTGAATATCTTCTATCCAAACGTCAATTATTACTTCCATTGATGAAGAAAAAGAACGAGAAACATTTGCTTCCAGAGTTACTATACTTGCTTGAGGAATTGGATGTCCGAAAGAAACATTATTTACAGAAGCTGTAACGCAACTTCTCCCCGAATGTCTTTGTGCTGAGATAGCTGCTACTATATCCATCCAATGTAATAGTCGTCCTCCCATTAAGTTCTTCAGATTATTTGTATCGTTTGGCAAAACAATTTCTGTTTGAGTTGACCTAGATTGTGAAGGAGTTTTTGATTGCATATTTATAAAGATAAAATCCAGCTAGATTTACCTTCTGATTTTAAGTTGTGTAACATTGAAGTAGCTTTCTCTTTTGTGTCAAAATTCCCATAACAAACACGAATTAATCCATTTTTATTTGTTCCGATAATCTCAGCATTGTAGTTTTGTTCTTGTAGCTGATTTACTAATCTGATTGCGTTCTTTTCTGAACGAAAAGAACCAGCAATAACTGAAAAGTTCATTTCTATTATTTCTTCTTTTTTCTCCTTAGGTTGTTTTGTTTCTATTGGAGTCGCTTCAATAGTAGTAGTTTCTTTCATTTCTTCTACTTCTTGTTTAGGAGATATTATTTTGGGATTTTCAAAAGATGAAAACGGATTTAAATTGGCCATTTGAGAATAAATCTCATTAATTTTGTCTTCTTGTGTAATACTAATAAATGATAATCCAATAATTGGAAGTAAAATTGCAGCAGCTCTCCATACTTTTTTTCTTCCATTTTTTGTAGAAATTGGTTTTATTATTTCTTCAACTTTTTTCTCAATCTTATCTACTTTTTTAGCGCTCTGAGAAGAAAGACCGAAAGAGTTTGGGTTATAATTAGTAAACGAATCTTGTAAAAACAAGATATTTCCAGTTAAGTCTGCAGAAATTAATCCAACTTTATCTATTCTGAAAGTTCTTATTTTCCGAATTTTTTCATTAATGTTTTTTACATAATCTGAAACTAATTCTTTTGCATTTTCATTGGAGATCATTTCAGAATTTGCAATATGATTTATTAATAATCCATCATTTTTTTTCAGATTTTTATTAAATAAAATCTCCTTTGATGGAGGATAAATAGTATTTGTATTTTTATTTAAAACAGCAGATTGATTGTTCCCAACAAACCCACCAAATTCTGGAATAATTACACAATCGTGTAAAAAAAGTAATTCAGAAATATATATGTCAATTGTTTTTTTCATCTTGGCTAAACTATGCATTTTTTGAATGAAACTCTACAATCTTTTCAATATCTTCAGTAGTATCTACCGATTGAGATTCAAATTCAGTAATTCCTACCTTAATTTTAAATTTATTGTCCAACCACCTGAGTTGTTCCAGATTTAGATCTTGCTCACTTTTACTTGGAGAGAGTTTAGTTATTTTTTCTAAGATATCTGATCGAAAAGCGTAGATTCCAATATGTTTATAGAAATTTTTTTTATGAAATTCTTCTTCCGTTATTTCATGATTTCTAACAAATGAATTCGCATTATTTTCTTTATCAAAAAATACTTTTACTTTATTTATATCTGTAAGAGTGGTGTAATCTTCTATTTTCTTTGATAAAGTTGCAATTTGCACATTTATATCATCAAACATAGAGATAACCTGACTAATTTGAGAAGGCTCAATAAAAGGTTCATCACCTTGTATATTTATAATTAAATCAAAATTTTCGATAGATTTTTTTAAGACTTCTCCACATCTTTCAGTGCCACTTTCATGATTTTTTGAGGTCATCATGACATTTCCTCCAAAAGATTTCACATGAAAAGAAATTCTTTCATCATCAGTAGCAACAATAACTTTATGAAGATTATTGCATAGAGATGATTTTTTATAAACCCTTTGTACCATGCTTTTCCCTAAAATTTCAGCAAGAGGTTTGCCGGGAAACCGGCTAGAATTATATCTGCAGGGTATTACTCCTAAAACTCTCATTATATTTTCATATTACATTGCAGAGCAATAGTTCGTGGAGGCATCATATTGGCTGGACGACTCATATATTCTCTATTAAGGAGATTATTTATTACTAAAGAAATCTTAGTGACATCATTTAACTGGTAAGAGGTTCTGAAATCAACAATAAAATCTCCATTTTTAAATTTATCTCTAGCTTCAGGAATCCCTCCGACTATTTCTTCTGCAAAGAATTCTGATGCGAAAATCTTATCAATGTTTTTCATGAAATCATTGTATCTAAAGCTGGACCCAAACGACAATTTTTTATAAATTAATTCCATATCTAACTTTGCTATGTGATTGTACCGGTATTTTAATATTGAAGGATCAGAGCTACTGTTACCGTATGTGACAATATTTCCTAGTACTTCAGCATAGACTTCAGTTGTGTCCAAAGGAATAGGGTTCATATAAGTATATCCTCCCAAAACATTTACACTTAAATCTTCATTTAACTTTCCTTGACCACTTAAACTAAGTTCTAAACCACTTATTCTAGTTTCCCCTACATTTACTGACTTAAATCCAACTCCATAACTCCCATCATTAAATTCCCAAAGACCAAAGCTAAATTCCATCATATCATCATATTCCATTATAAAGGCAGCTGCATCAAAATACCCCATCCAATTGCCCATCTTTAAACCTTGTTTTATAGCTATTTCAGAGCTCCATCCACTTTCTGGTTTTAATTCTGGATTTGGGAAAATTTCAATCCCAGAATAGTTTGTAGATATGAACATTTCAGCCATTGATGGAAACCTAAACCCTTGTCCCCATGAAGTTCTTAGATAAGTTGCTTCAGCAATTTGATAATTCAATCCAGCACGAAAGACTGGTTTTGCTCTCGCGTACTCGTTAATTGAGTCTCCATCTATCAGATATTTTTGTTCAGACCTTACTTTGAAATATTCATATCTTGTACCTAAAGACAAATTAACTTTATTCCATTTTTGATCTAATTGTGAATATAATGAATGGTTTTTTCGGTAATTATCTCCTTGAAAAAGATCAGATCTAGCAAGTACTATTTCATTAGTTGTTCCAGTAGTTACTCTTAAATTTATTGCTTTAAAATTGTGTTGCCATTGATAATCAGAATAGAAAGTCTCGGACTCATTATCTTGCGCATCATCTTGTTCATTAGTACTATTATCATTAATTACTTTTAAGTATCTAGTCTTGAGATCATGAGTGTTATTTTCTGTGACATATTGTATAAAAGGATCTATATTGTAGGTATCTCCATTAGTATTAGTTATTTCGTTATTTAAAGGAATATATGCCTGATCTAAACCATTCCATATTATTGCAGAACCAGTAGTTTGATATAAGAAATTTGCATTAACACCGTATGATAATCCAGTATATTGTTTAGATTTATATCTGGAATTAAGATTCCATCTTAATCTATCTGTTATTTCTCCCTCTCGGTAACCTTCATCCTTAAAATAATTCCCTCCGATTGTTAAATCTAAGTTGTCAATTTTTCTGGAATGGGAAAATTCAGTTCCATAGAATTGCTGCCTATTATCTCCCCACCAATTTAACACATCTCTTTTTGCATGATCAGTAACACCAAAATGAGTTGTAATTTTTGTATAACCTACAGATGGATTTTTTTCTATTTGAGATAATTTTGGGAAAGCAGTTCTGATATTAATCACTCCATTTAAAGCAGAGGAACCATAAAGTGCTGAAGAAGCTCCTTTGATCACCTCCACTTGATTTATGTTTTCGGTAGCAATAAGTTTCCATTGTACCTGTCCTGCATCTCCAGAAATTAAAGGCATGTCATCTACCATTACAAGAACTCTACTACCAGCTCCATAACTCCAACCACTTCCACCTCTAATATTAGCTTGACCATCTGTAATATTAACACCAGGAACTTGTTCCATAGCAGTTTGGATATCAGTAGTGTTTTTATTTTCAATTAATGATGGACTTATTACCTCCATTGATACCGTTATTTCTTCAATTTTTTGTTCAAATTTCCCAGCAGAAATTACAACAGTACCAATTTGTTGGTTAGCAGATTTCATCCTTATATTAAACGCTGATTTACCATCAATATTTTTTACAATCCTTTCATATCCTATATATTTAAAAGTAATAATTCTTTCATTTTCTTTTAGTGTTAAAGAAAATTTACCATCTATATTTGTTGTAGTTCCGTTTGTATTACTCAAAATTACATTTACACCAATCAATGGTTCTCGTGTATTTTCATCAATTACGATACCTGATATTTTTTGTGACAAAGCTGATGAAAAAGAAATTAGAAGTACAACTACAGATAAATATTTTCTCATATTTTTACATTTAAAGAAAAACAAAGATAATCATTTGAATGAGTTACAAAAGTTATTTAATATATAAGATAGTCATTTCAAGAATAAAAGGAGTTGGAGATATTACTTCCAAAAACTTATTTCTCATAACGGATCTGATAATTTAGTTTTCAAAGAAAATAAAAAATTATTAGAAAGCATTTTACTAATTTATCAGATGAGGGCTTAAAATAGATAAATGTTTTAAATACAGAATCAGCACATTAGACGAACTAAAAAAGAAATTAAATTGGGATCGTTCTAAGGTTGTAAAACATCTATTAAAAATGGAATTTGAAAATTTGATTGTTTATTTGCCAGGAAAAACTTTTAAAAGACGAATGTAAAGAATATTTGTTATAAAAAAAATACTCTACATTTGCTAAAATATTTTGAAACGAAAACATAAATTAATATAAAAGAATGGAAAAGAGAATTCACGATTTTATGAAAGAAGTTGCCGCTAAAAATGTAGGTGAAACTGAATTTTTACAAGCGGTTGAGGAGGTTGCAGAAGTAATTCTCCCGTTTATAGAAGAAAACCCAAAGTATAATAACAAAATGTTATTGGAAAGAATGGTGGAGCCAGAAAGAGTATTAATATTTAGAGTTCCTTGGTTAGATGATAAAGGAAACACTCAGGTAAACAGAGGTTACAGAGTAGAATTTAACTCTGCTATTGGACCATATAAAGGAGGATTGAGATTTCACCCTACAGTAAACTTATCAATATTAAAGTTTTTAGGTTTTGAGCAAGTATTTAAAAACTCATTAACTACACTCCCAATGGGAGGAGGCAAAGGAGGTTCAGATTTTAATCCAAAAGGTAATTCTGATAATGAAGTGATGAAATTCTGTCAGTCTTTTATGACGGAATTATGTAAACATATAGGTCCAAATACAGATGTTCCTGCAGGGGATATAGGAGTTGGTGGAAGAGAGATTGGTTATATGTTTGGTCAGTACAAAAGAATTCGCAATGAATTTACTGGTGTTTTAACGGGTAAAGGAATGAGTTGGGGAGGTTCTTTAATTAGACCAGAGGCTACGGGATATGGTAATGTATATTTTGCACAAAACATGTTAGAAGCAAAAGGTGATTCCTTTAATGCAAAAATAGTTTCTATTTCGGGTTCAGGTAATGTAGCACAATACGCTTGTGAAAAAGCAACTGAATTAGGAGCTAAGGTGGTTACTCTTTCTGATTCTTCAGGATATATTTATGATGCTGACGGAATTGACTCTGAGAAATTGGCATTTGTAATGGAACTTAAAAACGTAAGAAGAGGAAGAATTAGAGAATATGCTGAAAAATATGGATGTAAATTCCATGAAGGAAGACGACCTTGGGCAGTAAATTGTGATATTGCTCTGCCTTGTGCAACACAAAATGAGCTGAATGAAGCAGAAGCAAAAAGATTGGTAGCTAATGGATGTATGTTAGTTTCTGAGGGGGCTAATATGCCAACAACTCCTGAGGCAGTTGAGGTATTCAAAAATGCAAAAATCTTATTTGCTCCAGGTAAAGCATCTAATGCTGGTGGAGTAGCTACTTCAGGCTTGGAGATGAGTCAGAACTCACTTAGAATGAATTGGACTAGAGAAGAGGTAGATATTAAGCTGAAACAAATTATGCAAGATATTCACTCTTCATGTATTGAATATGGTAGAGATGGAGATTATGTTGATTATGTAAAAGGAGCTAATATTGCAGGATTTGTAAAAGTTGCTGATGCAATGTTAGATCAAGGATTGGTTTAATGTTTTTTACATATATTATTATAAGAGGAGGCTTTTGCCTCCTTTTTTAATTGCTTACTTTTGTTTTTCCAAATAAAATAAAACTATGTACGGAAAATTACAATCTCAATTACAAGAGGAGCTTCAAAAAATAAAAGAAGAAGGTCTGTATAAAGACGAAAGAGTAATTACAAATCCTCAAGATGCACTTATTAAAGTGAGTACAGGAGAGGAGGTGTTAAATTTTTGTGCAAACAACTATTTAGGTTTGTCTTCTCATCCAGAAGTGATTCAGGCTGCAAAAGATACTTTGGATACACATGGTTATGGTATGTCTTCCGTTCGATTTATTTGTGGTACGCAGGATGTTCATAAAATTTTAGAGGAAAAATTATCTGCCTTTTTAGGTACAGAAGAGACTATTTTATATGCAGCAGCTTTTGATGCGAACGGGGGCGTTTTTGAACCTCTCTTTTCTGCAGACGATGCAATTATTTCTGATGAATTGAATCATGCTTCTATTATTGATGGTGTCAGATTATGTAAGGCAAAAAGATACCGTTATAAAAATAATGATATGGAAAGTTTGGAAGATCAATTGAAGCTTTCACAAGAGCAAAGAAATAGAGTTATTGTAACCGATGGAGTTTTCTCTATGGATGGTTATTTGGCACAATTGGATAAAATCTGTGATTTAGCCGAAAAATATGATGCACTTGTGATGGTGGATGATTCTCATTCTACAGGATTTATTGGAAAAACAGGAAGAGGAACCCACGAATATTGTGGAGTTATGGGAAGAGTAGATATTATTACTTCTACTTTAGGGAAAGCACTTGGTGGTGCAATGGGAGGTTTTACTTCTGGTAGAAAAGAAATTATTGACATGCTTCGTCAGAGATCTCGACCGTATTTATTTTCCAATTCTTTAGCTCCTTCTATTGTTGGAGCGGCTTCTAAAGTAATTGATTTACTTTCGGACTCTACTCATTTGAGAGATGCATTAGAGAAAAATACTCAGTATTTCAGAGAAAAAATGACATCTGCAGGTTTTGATATAAAAGAAGGAGTACATCCTATTGTTCCTGTTATGTTGTATGATGCAAAACTATCACAGGAAATGTCTAATCAACTATTACATGAAGGAATATACGTTATTGGATTTTTCTTTCCTGTTGTGCCAAAAGAGAAAGCTAGAATCAGAGTTCAGATTTCCGCAGCACATTCTAAAGCAGATTTAGATAAAGCAATACATGCCTTTACTAAGATAGGAAAACAGATGAAAGTAATTAATTAAGATAAATTGTTAAAATTTTGAGGCAGGAAAAAAAATAAATGTATTTTTGCAGACCTTTTTAACAGGATAAAAAATAAATATTGTGGATACATTAAGTTATAAAACATTATCATCTAATAAAGAAACAGCCAACAAAGAGTGGTTTATCGTAGATGCTGAGAATCAAATTTTAGGTAGGATGTCTTCCAAAATCGCTATGATTTTAAGAGGAAAACACAAAACAAATTTTACTCCTCATGCAGATTGTGGTGATTATGTAATTGTTATTAATGCTGATAAAGCAATGATGACAGGGAAAAAAATGGAAAACAGAGAAATCTTTAGCCATACCGGTTACCCCGGTGGTCAAAAAAGAATTACTCCAATTCAAATGTTAGAAAAAGATGGTACATCTTTAGTGAAACATGCAGTTAGAGGTATGCTTCCTAAAAACAAATTAGGAGCATCTATTCTTAAAAACCTTTATATTTACACAGGCACTGATCACGATCAAGAGGCTCAGAAACCAACATTAATTAACTTAAACGATTTTAAGTAATATGGAAACAGTTCATACTATAGGAAGAAGAAAAGCGTCTGTTGCAAGAATTTATGTAACAAAAGGTAAGGGTAATATTGTTATAAATGGGAAAGATTATAAAGAATATTTTCCGTTAGAAACACTTCAATATAAATTAAATCAACCATTTAAAGTTGTTGAACAAGAAGGGAAGTTCGATATTAAAGTAAGTGTAAATGGAGGAGGAATTAACGGACAAGCAGACGCTATCAAATTAGCTATTGCTCGTTCTCTTTGCGAAATTGATATTGAAAATAGACCATCATTAAAGGCAGAAGGATTACTTACACGAGATCCAAGAGTGGTGGAAAGAAAGAAACCAGGACAGAAGAAAGCAAGGAAGAAATTCCAGTGGGTTAAAAGATAAAATTATATTATTAATCAATGTTTAGCATCTAAACTAATAGGACAAGTAAAAATAACTTCTACCAATTAGTTGATTAAACCAAAAAAGAAAGTAAACATGTCAAGAACAAACTTCAAAGAATTATTAGAAGCAGGTGTGCATTTTGGTCACCTCAAAAAGAAATGGAATCCAGGAATGACTCCTTACGTATTCATGGAGAGAAATGGAATCTATATTATTGATTTAAACAAAACGGTTAGCATGCTTGATGAAGCTGCTGCTGCAATGAAACAAATTGTAAAATCTGGGAGAAACATATTATTCGTTGCTACCAAAAAACAAGCTAAAAATATTGTTGCTGAATATGCAAAATCGGTTAACATGCCTTATATAACTGAAAGATGGCCTGGAGGTTTGTTAACTAATTTTGCTACCATCAGAAAATCCATCAAAAAAATGGAAACGATTGATAAAATGGGAGTTGATGGAACTTTAGACACTTTATCTAAAAGAGAAAGATTGCAAATTTCTAGAACTAGAGAAAAGTTAGAAAGAAATTTAGGGAGTATTGCAAAAATGAATAGAATGCCATCAGCAATCTTCATTGTAGATATTAATAAAGAACATATTGCTGTGGCTGAATCTGGGAAACTTGGTATTCCTACTATTGCTATGGTAGATACTAATTCAAATCCTAATCTAATTACTTACCCAATTCCTTCAAATGATGATTCTTCAAAATCAATTAGAAAAATTATGGAAACGGTAACTGATGCTGTAAAAGAAGGATTAGCTGATAGAGATCAAGCGATAGCTGAGAAAGCAAAGCAAAAAGCAGAAAAGAAAGCTGTTGAGGAAAAAGTTGTTGAAAAGAAAAAAGAAGCAAAAACAGAATAATAAAGACGAAAATGGCAGATATTAAAGCAGCTGATGTAGCTACATTAAGAAAACAAACGGGCGCAGGAATGATGGATTGTAAATTAGCATTGGTAGAAGCTAATGGAGATTTTGATGCAGCTATTGATGTACTTAGAAAGAAAGGGCAGAAAGTTGCGGCTAAAAGAGCAGATAGAAACGCCTCAGAAGGAGTAGCTATTACAAGAATTAATTCAGACAGTACTGCTGGTATTGCAATTGTTTTAGCGTGTGAAACAGACTTTGTAGCTAAAAATGATTCTTTTAAAAATTTAGCTGGTCAGTTTGCAGATATTGCTTTAAATCACACTAATAAAGATTCATTTATGTCATCTGATTTTGGGGGTATTACTGTAGCAGATAAATTAATTGAACAAACAGGGGTTATTGGTGAAAAATTAGATATTTCATCTTTCGAAAGAGTGGAGGCAAATTATGTAGGTTCTTATACCCATGGAGTTAAAATTGCTGTTTTAGTAGGTCTTAATAATTCAGTTGACAATACGGATGTTTTAGCTAAAGATTTAGCAATGCAAGTAGCGTCAATGGGAGCTACAACTTTATCCTATAAAGATTTTGATGATGAATTTGTTGCTAATGAAACTGAAGCAAGAATAGCTGTAATTGAAAAAGATAACATAGAATTAGGAAGACTAGGGAAAACATTAAAAAATGTTCCTAAGTATATTTCAATGTCACAACTTACAGATGAAGTAATGTCAGAAGCGAAATCTGAAATTGAAGATCAGTTAAAATCAGAAGGAAAGCCCGAACAGATTTGGGATAAGATTGTTCCAGGAAAAATGGATAGATTTATTTCTGACAACACTACCTTAGATCAGGAGCAATGTTTGTTAGATCAGAACTTTATTAAGGATGAAAGTAAAAGTGTTGCTGATTACATTAGCAGCTATGGAGATGTTAATGTAAGTAGTTTTAAAAGAGTATCTTTAGGGTAAACTCTTAGATAAATATAGACATTTAAAAACCACTCTTTTAAGGTGGTTTTTTTATTTTGAAAATATTTCTACATTTTTTTAGAATTACTTATATTTGGGCAACTTTTTTATCACCTTATGAAATATAATAGAATACTTCTTAAACTAAGTGGAGAAGCGTTGATGGGAGATCAGAATTATGGTATTGACTCCGATAGACTTTCTGATTATGCAAAAGAAATAAAGCAAATTGTAGATCAAGGAATCCAGGTTGCAGTTGTGATTGGTGGAGGAAATATTTATAGAGGAATACAATCGGAGGGAGCTGGTTTTGACAGGGTACAGGGAGACTATATGGGTATGTTAGCAACAATAATAAACGGTATGGCTCTTCAATCAGCGTTAGAATCTTTAGAGGTGCAAACAAGGCTTTTAACTGCAATTAGAATGGAACAAGTTGCCGAACCTTTTATTAGAAGAAAAGCGACTCGCCATTTATATAAAGGTAGAGTTGTAATTTTTGGAGGGGGTACAGGAAATCCGTATTTTACTACAGATACAGCTGCTACACTTAGAGCTATCGAAATTGAGGCGGATGTAATACTGAAAGGAACTAGAGTAAATGGAATTTTTACTGCTGATCCAGAAAAAGATTCTACTGCTACTATGTATGAAACTATCACTTTTGATGAGGTGTTTCAGAAAGAGTTAAATGTGATGGATTTAACAGCCTTCACATTATGTAAAGAAAACAATTTACCCATAAAAGTATTTAATATGAACACAGAAGGAAATCTGCAAAAGATTTGTAATGGTGAAAATATTGGAACACTTGTAAAATTTTAATATTATGAATGAAGAGATTGAATTAATTTTAGATCTTGCTGAAGAGCAAATGAAAGAATCTATTTCTCGATTAGAGAGTGTTCTTTCAAAAATTAGAGCCGGAAAAGCTTCCCCTCAAATGTTATCAGCTGTAAAAGTTGATTATTATGGAGCAATAACTCCACTTGCTCAGATGGCAAATATAAATACTCCAGATTCTCAAACTATTTCTATACAACCATTTGATAAAAGTATAATCGGAGATATTGAGAAAGCAATTGTAGAAGCAAATTTAGGATTAAATCCAATGAATAATGGAGATCTAATTATTATAAACGTTCCTGCACTTACTGAAGAAAGACGTAAAGAATTAGTAAAACAAGTAAAATTGGAAACAGAAAATTGTAAGGTTAGTATTAGAAATGCTAGACAAAGATCTAATGAAGAAGTCAAAAAATTAGCTAAAGATGGTTTATCTGAAGATATGGCAAGAGATGCTGAAACTAGCGTGCAAGATTTAACAGATAAATTTATTGTAGTTATAGAGAAACATTTTAATGATAAAGAAAAAGATGTAATGACTATTTAGGACTCTCCTAAATATTGAATAATAAGGATTTTACATTCCCTTTTTGATATTCACTATACCACAAAATG
>PAKE01000056.1 GCA_002710495.1 Flavobacteriales bacterium | reverse complement strand
TAATGATATGTTTCGAAAGATATTTCTTTTTATAGAAAAGTATAAAAATCATTAATAAAAAACCCACTCATTTGAGTGGGTTTCTTTTTAGTGGGCGATGAGGGACTCGAACCCCCGACTTCCTCCTTGTAAGGGAGGCACTCTGAACCAACTGAGTTAATC
This sequence comes from Flavobacteriales bacterium, assembly GCA_002710495.1. Lineage (GTDB taxonomy): Bacteria > Bacteroidota > Bacteroidia > Flavobacteriales > BACL11. Next base: position 22,698 of record PAKE01000056.1, on the reverse strand, counting down.
GCCCGAAATTAGGAGTGCAAATATAATTTAATTTATAATACAATAAAGATTCTTGAAAAGAAAATTAAATTATTTCAGCAACCACAAACGTACTTCCTCCAATAAATATACAGTCCTCTTTTCTTGCGTTCTTTTCAGCTGTTTTGAGAGCATGAGAAACACTATTATATACTTCTCCAGACAGTCCATGTTTTTTAGATTCTGTTTGTAGTGATTCCTTTTCTAATGAACGGGGAATATTTGCCTGACAGAAATAGTATCTCGCTTTTTCTGGGAGAAGACCAAGAATATTATCAATATTTTTGTCGTTTACTGTTCCTAATATAAAATGTAATTCTTTGTAATCTATTTCATTTAATTGTTTTATTATTTCTTTAATTCCATCTTCATTATGAGCACTATCGCATATGATTAGAGGTTCTTTTTGTAAAATTTGCCATCTTCCTAAAAGAGATGTGTTTTTCATCACACTCATTAATCCCTTCTTTATATTTTCCTCTGAGATTGTAAATCCTTGTTTTTGAATTTCCTTTATGGAAAAAAGAGTAGTACGAACATTTTCTGATTGATAATTCCCTTTTAAATCAGTTTGATAATTGACTTTTCCACTGCAAAAAGTAATTGAAGAATTATTCTCCTTAGCTTTTGTAATGAAAATCTTTTCACATTCTTTTTGTCTCCTACCAATAATAACTGTAGTATTTTTTTTAATAATACCAGCTTTCTCATTAGAAATTTCTTCAATTGTATTTCCTAAGAGTGAAGTGTGATCAAATCCGATATTTGTAATTACAGAAACTAGAGGTTTAATAATATTTGTACTATCTAATCTTCCACCAAGCCCTGTTTCAATAATTGCAATATCTACTTCTTCAGAAAAATAATTAAAAGCCATCGCAACTGTAAACTCAAAAAATGACATTTCTATTTTCTCAAAATCTATCTTGTATTGATAAACAAAATCTACAACAGCTTCTTTGGAAATCATCTTTCCATTAATTTTAATTCGTTCTCTAAAATCTTTTAAGTGAGGAGAAGTATATAGTCCAACTTTATAGCCTGCTTCTTGTAGAACAGAAGAAATCATATGAGCAGTGGAACCTTTTCCATTTGTTCCGGCAATATGTACTGATTTGAAATTAAGATGAGGGTTTTTCAGAATCTTAGAAGCTTTTACAATATTTCCGATATCTGCTTTGTATGCAATTTCTCCTGTTCTTTGGTAGATTGGAAGTTTTTTAAATAAATAATCTATTGTTTCAGCATAGGTCATTAATTTATGAAGTCTAACTTAAGCGTATGGAGATGATCTTTCTCATAGATTTTTACCTTTTTACCTTTATCAATTGTTTCATTATATTTTCTCTTAATACAATTAAGAAGTTCTTTTTGTTTTTTAGGGCTAGAGAATGATAATCCTGTTAGCGTACTTTTAAAACTTTCTTCATCGATCTCTACAATCTTTCCATATGGAGATCTTATTATTTTTATTGTGAGACCTCCTGTTCCCTTACCTTGTTCACAATCTAATGTAGCAGGATCTATACTATTATGACTACCAACCAAATCAAGTCCATCACCAAACCCTTTTCCTTCTCCAGTACCCTTACCTTCCACTTCCTCTCCATCTCCATTATACTTCTCATCATCTTTACCTCCAATTCCACCAATCTTCTCTAAAAATTCATTAAGTTTTTTCTGCTCTTCTATATCAATTTTTCCATCATTATTTTTGTCGAAATCTTTTTCTTGCTCAGTCAATTCTATCACAGAAGGTATCTCTTCTACAGGCGGTGTCTCTTCCACAGGAGGTATTTCATTATTTTCATTGATATTATCAGTCACTTCCAACTTTCCTTCTTCTGAGGTAATAATCTTCTTATTCTCTATCATCTCAATTTCCTCAGGGACTTTATCAGAAACTTCTTTAGGAGGTGGAGGATCTTGTTTAATAAGATTCATAGCAATGCTACCCCCCCCTTTTCTTGTTGGAGGATCTTCATAGCTTAAACTCATAAATGGTAACGATAATAGAAATAAAAGTAGAGCATGAAATAATAGAGTTCCACATATTCCTTTTACTTTGTCTTTCTTTTCCTTGTCCATCTTATTCTTCTTGGGAGGTAGCCAATACAATCTTAAAATTATTGTTAGAAGCTATCTCCATAACTTTTACTACATATCCTATATCTACTGTATTATCAGCTTCTAACACGATTCCTTTAACTGACTCTTCTTTTGAATTTAATTTTTCTAATAATATTTTTTCTAGATTATTAATTTCTATAGGGTTGTCACGATCAGCATCTATATAAAAATTTGGTATCTCATTGCCATCTATATCCTCAATTTGCACAGATGTTGGTGGATTGTTAGTGTTACTGTTTGAGCTTTTTGGTAAAAGTAAATCTAATGCATTTTGGGTTACAAGCGTTGAGGTTAGCATAAAAAATATTAAAAGTAAAAAAACAATATCTGTCATAGACGACATATTGAAGTTTGCACTTACTTTATTTTTACTTTTTAATGCCATTAATCATTGTGGTGTAATAAGTCTAAAAATTCGGTAGTTCTTGCTTCAAGTTGAAAAATTACTTTATCCACTTTATTTACTAAATAATTATATGAAATATAGGCAATAATACCTACAACTAAACCAGCTGCTGTGGTAATCATAGCAGTGTAAATTCCACCAGCTAAATCAGCAGGACTTACAGTTGTTTCTCTAGCCATTTTCTGGAATGCAATAATCATTCCTATAACAGTCCCTAAGAAACCTATCATTGGTGCAGCTCCAGATATTGTTGCAAGATTTGCAATCTTATTATCCATTTTGTATATCTCCAATTTTCCCTGATTTTCTATGGAAGATGAGATATCTGTCATTGGTTTGTCAATTCTGTCCAATCCTTTCTCAATCATCCTGGAAATAGGGCTATCTGTATTTTTACAAAGTTTTTTAGCTTGATCAATATTTTTTTCTTCTACAAATTTACGGATACTCATCAGAAAATTTTCATCTTCTAAACTTTCTTTTCTTATTGCAAAGTATCGTTCAACTAGAATGTAAATAGCAAGAATAGATAATAGTAGTAGTACAGCCATTACTATATTTCCACCAATACCCATGTTACTTAACATATCCATAAAATTATCTTGCTCGGTAGTAGTAGTTATTTGTGCTTGTAATAAGATTCCCATCATAATTAGTAAACGATAAATTAATATTTTATTGCATGAGGATATACGTAGCAGCTCCTGCAATATAGCCCATAAGAGCAAGTAAAGAAATATTTTTCAAGTACCAAATAAAATCAATCTTTAAAATTCCCATAACAGCAACACCTGCTGCGGATCCAATAATTAATACTGATCCACCAGTACCAGCACAATATGCTAAGAACTCCCAGAAAGTATGATCTTGTGGAAATGCTAGAACCCCATCAGCTACTGGTCCAATATCATACATTCCCATTGCTCCAGCTACTAATGGAACATTGTCTACAATAGAAGAAAGTAGTCCAATAATAATATTAATAATATAAATATCACCATTAAAAGTTCTTTGTAGATATTTTGCAACAATATCCAACTGTCCTGCAGATTGTAATGCTGCAACAGCTAATAAAATTCCTAAGAAGAAGAAAATCGTAGGCGTGTCTATCTTTTTTAGTACTGCAATTACAGATAGTTGAGATTTTTGCTCATGGTTTTTACTTCTATGAATAATTTCTGTAACTAACCACAAGATACCTAAAGAGAGTAACATTCCTACATATGGAGGTAAATGTGTAATAGTCTTAAAAATCGGAACAAATAATAATCCTGCAACACCTAAGTAGAAAATTAAATTTCTTTCAAATGGAGTAGTTGGGTCAATATGATGTTCTTTTAGCTCAGTTTCTTCTGGTCTTGTTACACTTCCTTTTAGTCGGAAAGAAAGATAAATAAGTGGGACTAACGCACATACTAGTGAGGGTATGAAAACTGAAGTAATAATATTAGAAGCTGTTACTTGCCCTCCAATCCAAAGCATAATGGTGGTAACATCCCCAATAGGAGACCATGCTCCACCTGCATTTGCAGATAAGATTACTATACCAGCAAACATCCATAAATCTTCTTTATCTTTTATTAATTTTGGAAGTAATGCGGCCATAACAATAGCGGTTGTCAGATTGTCCAAAGCTGCTGAGAAGAAGAAAGTAATTGTACACAGAATCCACATTAAAAAAACTTTCTTTTTTGTGGTTATTTTATCTGTAATAATCGAAAATCCTTCATGAGCATCAATTAATTCTACAATAGTCATCGCTCCAAGTAAGAAGAATAATATTTCTGCAATATCTACAATATGATGTTGAATCTCATGAGTTAGTTCATGATGGTTTATTCCTGTGAAAGCAAAAAGAGCCCATGATAATCCTCCAATAATAAGTGCAGACGCTGCTTTATCTACTTTTATTGAATGTTCTAATGCAATTGCCATGTATCCTAAAACGAATACAACAATCATAAGTGTAATAATCATAAAATTTATGTGTTTTTATTAGAGATTTAATTTTTCTGCAAATATACAGTTGTAGATGGGAACGCAAAATCTGAATTATGTTTTTTAACAATCTCCATAATTTTATAATTTATATCTTCTCTCACATCTATTAAATCATTCCAAGTTGGACTATCTACAAAGTATATGACAAGTATATCTAAAGAACTTGATCCAAATTCTTGGAATCTTACTTTCCCTTCATCATTTGTTTTTGGATGGTCATCCACCATAGTTTGAATGTCGGATACAATATTTTTTATTTGTTCTGCTGTTGTTTCGTAGTTTAGACCAATATCAAATTTAACTCTTCTTACAGGCCTCATTCCTAAATTGTCTAGTTCAGCATCAATCATTTTTTTATTTGGAACTGTTACTAGACTTTTGTCAAAAGTTCTGATTTGAGTGCTTCTGAAACCAACTTTTTCCACTGTTCCTGTAATTGTCCCAGCCGTTACATTATCTCCAACAGTAAACGGTTTGTCTAAGAAAATTGTAAACGAACCTAATAGGTTTTCTAAACTTTCTTTTGAAGCCATAGCAAGAGCAAGACCTCCAATACCAAGTCCAGTAACAAGAGCAGTGACATTTACACCGAGAACATTTCCTAAAATGATAAAAATTGTAAAAATATAAACAATAAATTTTATGATTTCCATTGCAAATGGGACTAACTGATCATCCATTTTGTTTTCTGTTTCTTCAGATCGTTTGAGTAATATCAACCCAACATAATCCACAATTCTAAGTAAGATTCGAAAAATAGAATAAATAAATACAAGCGAGAATAATTTTGAAACTATCATCTCTAATCCATTATATAATCCCTCTCCTAATGTTGACTTCAATTCTTCAAAATTAAATTCAGCAGCATGAAATCCAAAATATAGAATAGATAACATTATAAAAAATGCAATTGGTCTAGTTAAAAGACTATCAAATTTCTCTACTCCAACCCTTTTCTCTTTCTTTCCTATTACTTTATAAAGAGAGTGACTAAGATATCTAGAAATTAGTCCTTTGAAAATTAATCCCAAAATAATTGCAGCAACAAAGATTAAATAAGTTTGTGCTGAGTTTTCTAAATATTCTGTTTTTAAAAAAAATCTTAATTGCCCCATTATACAAGTTGTTTTAGTGCAATTTCAAAAGCAGTCTTTGAGATCGCAGTTTTATTATTGTTAATATTATATGTGTTTTGTATCGCATTTTTTATTGTGTTTGATACAGCCTTAAATATTGTGGTATCGTTCATTTCTATATGATCTTCCATAAGGTAAGAGAATGCTCTTGCCATTCCACAATTTGCAATAAAATCTGGTAAAACACTTACTCTTTCATCTGCACTCTTTGATATCGGTCCGAAAAATATTTCTTTATCAGCAAATGGAACATTAGCTCCTGATGAAATCACTTCCAGCCCATTGTTGATCATTTGATCTAATTGGTTTTGAGATAACAACCTTGAAGCCGCCGCAGGAACAAAAATTTCAGCTCCTATACTCCAAATATTTTTATTTACCTGTTCAAAACTCATCATGTTTTCTGCTTCTAAGAAATTAGAAGTTCTGCTATTTACTAGATGTTTTATCTCTTCAAAAGTATACCCATCTTCTTTTATTACACCTCCTACTTTGTCAATAATACCTACAATAATAGCTCCTGCTTGAGAGAGGTAGAAAGCAGCTGCTCCTCCTACATTCCCCCAACCTTGTACGATTACTCTTTTATCTTTTACATGACCACCATAAATATTGTAGTAATGCAAAATTGATTCAGAAACTCCATAACCAGTAATTAAATCTCCTACTGAATAATTTTTATTGGTATCGGGAGTTAAATTGTTTTCTTTTACAATCAAAGGGACACCTTCGGATAACTGATTAATGATTTTCATGGTGCCTTCTTCATCTTTTTTATGATACCCTCTTAAAACTCCTTCTAATGGGAATAATATACCATTCTCTTCACAAATTGGAATTACTTCATGAACTTCATCTACATTCATATCCCCACCAGTGCCATAATATGATTTTAGAAATGGTTTTGCAGCTGCAAACCATCTTTCTAATACTTCTTTCTTCCTAGGATCTTTTGGGTCAAAGTTTATTCCTGATTTCCCTCCTCCTATTGGTGGCCCAGAAACTGTAAATTTTACTTCCATGGTTTTAGCAAGCGCTAAAACTTCTTCTTTTGTAACACCAACTCTCATTCTTGTTCCTCCAGCTGCAGCTCCTCCTCTTAATGAATTCATCACAATCCAACCCTTCGCATCAGTCTTTTTATCCTGCCACTCAAAGACTACTTCTGGACTTTCTTCTTCAAATTTTTTTAATAAATCTTCCATTTCCTATTGTTAAATCTTTTGCAAATGTACTAAATAAAGGGTAAAAGTTTTTAATTTACAACCTCCTTATTTTTTATAAATATCTCCACTACAAGAATCTTTCTTTGATCCAGTTACACTACTTAAACAGTTGTCGATATTCTCTAATTTTAAAACTCCAAGAAATCCAAAGATTATCGCTTCTTTAAAGTTGATAATATCAGAATTTGGTAGTATTATCTCAGATTCTGAGTGCAATTTAATTCTTTCCATTAGGAATTTGTTAAATGTTCCTCCTCCAGTAACTAAAACAGATTCATTTTGTAAATGCCTACCTATTTGAATAGCAATATGTTCTGTAAATGTGCTGAGTATATCAATAATAGAGTAATTGTATTTATTAATAATAGGATAAATTTCAGATTCTATCCATTCTCTTGATAAAGATTTTGGAGCTTCTTTTTCAAAGAATTCTAATGAGTTTAACTCCTCTAGCAAATCTTGTTTTATACGTCCTTTTCTAGTTTCAATTCCATCTTTATCGTATTCCAAGTTAATTCTGTTCGATAAATTATTCAATATAAAATTTACCGCACAAATATCAAATGCAATTATCTTATCTTTTCTTTTTTCAGATATGTTAGCAAAACCACCCAAGTTTAGGCAATATTTATAGTCAGAGAAAAGTAATAAATCTCCAATTGGAACAAGAGGAGCTCCTTGTCCATTTAAGGAAATGTCAAGTTCACGAAAATTATTTATTGTCGTAATTTTGGTTACTTCTGAAATTACTTCTCCATCACCTATTTGTAAAGTAAATTGGTTTTCAGGATCATGAAAAATTGTATGTCCATGTGAAGAGACATAGTTGGCATGTATATTATGTTTTTTAATAAATCCATTTATTTTTTCTCCTATAAATTTCCCATAAAGCTTATCAATATCTTTTATTTCATTTTCATCTTTTAGATGTAAACTTTTTAGAGTATTTATCCATTTTTTTGAATACTTAATTGTTTTAGAATTTTCTAGTTGAAAACTCCATTTTTTTTCTTTTTTAAAAGTACATTTCACAATATCTAGTCCGTCTAATGATGTGCCAGACATTACTCCAATTATATGATATTCTTTATTCATCTGAAATAGTTTACAAAAATAGCTTAAAATTCTGTACTTTTGCAAAGAATTTTTTAAATATAGTTAAATAGAATATGGACTTCACATTCACCGAAGAGCATGAAATGATTAGAGATGCGGCAAGAGATTTTGCTCAAACAGAACTTTTGCCTGGAGTAATAGAAAGAGATGAAAAGCAGTCTTTTCCAACAGAACAAATAAAGAAGTTGGGAGAATTAGGGTTTCTAGGCATGATGGTTGACCCAAAATATGGAGGAGCTGGAATGGATTCAATATCTTATGTGTTAGCTATGGAAGAAATCTCAAAAGTAGACGCTTCTAGTTCGGTTATAATGTCGGTAAATAATTCTTTAGTTTGTTGGGGGTTAGAAGAATACGGAACTGAAGAACAAAAGGAAAAATATTTGAAACCACTAGCAAGTGGAGAAATAATTGGTGCGTTTTGCTTGTCTGAACCAGAAGCTGGTAGTGATGCAACTTCCCAAAAAACAACTGCCATTGATATGGGTGATTATTATTTGTTAAATGGCACCAAGAATTGGATAACAAATGGAAATTCTGCTTCTGTCTATTTGGTTATTGCACAGACTGATATAGAAAAAGGACATAAAGGGATCAATGCATTTATTGTAGAAAAAGGTATGGATGGTTTTGTTGTCGGACCTAAAGAGAATAAGTTAGGAATCAGAGGGTCGGATACAAATTCTTTAATGTTTACAGATGTAAAAATTCCTAAAGAAAATAGAATAGGACAAGATGGATTTGGATTTAAGTTTGCAATGAAAACTCTTTCTGGAGGAAGAATTGGAATAGCTTCTCAGGCGCTTGGAATTGCTTCAGGTGCTTATGAATTATCTTTACAGTATTCAAAAGAAAGAAAAGCTTTTGGAAAAGAAATAAATAAACATCAAGCTATTGCTTTTAAACTTGCAGACATGGCAACTGAAATTGAAGCAGCAAGATTACTTTGTTTAAAAGCAGCTTGGTTAAAGGATAATGGTAAGAATTATGATAAACTATCGGCAATGGCAAAGGTCTTTGCCTCAGAAACCGCAATGAAAACTACAACAGAAGCTGTACAAGTTCATGGTGGTTATGGTTTTGTAAAAGAATATCATGTTGAAAGGCTAATGAGAGATGCGAAAATTACTCAAATTTATGAAGGAACTTCTGAAATTCAAAGAATTGTCATTTCACGTTCAGTATTAAAATAAAAATTATGAAAAGAAATATTTTATCGATTTTAGTTTGTCTTGTAAGTTTTACCGCTTTCACTCAAGACAAACCTTCAGAAATTAATCAAACCTATTTAAAATTTCTGCCGTCTAATATGGATCCTAATGATATTCGTCCTTCTGATATACCTTCAGAACAAGTATTACAACAAATGGGACTCTCATCAGAGGAAATATCTGAAGCTATGGATTTTAAATATAATAGAGGAATAAATTCTGAATCTGACACACCTTTTAATTTAATAGAGAATCAAAAGAATAAATCAAAGAGTTTTTATAATAATATGGGAGTGAAGGAGGATGAAAATAAAGTTGAGTTCCCTCCATCTAAAATCTATGGTCAAGATATTTTTCGAACTAATGATCTGTCATTTTTTCAGCAATCAACTTCAGAAAATCCTCCAAGCAATTATGAAATAGGACCTTCAGATCAGTTCAGTATTGCAGTATGGGGTAATTCTGATTATACTGCTGTGGTTACTGTTGATGAAAAAGGATATATAAGTCCATCTGGTTTTGGTAGAATATATGTGAAAGGATTAACTTTTGAACAAGCAAAATCTTTGATAAGAAAAAAATTAGGAATGAATAATTCCGAAATGGATATTTCTTTAGTTTACTCTAGAGTGATTCTAGTAAATATAGTAGGAGAGGTGTATAATCCTGGTTCTTATGCTATACCTGCAATAAATACTGCATTTAACGCCTTAATGGCTGCTAAAGGACCAACACAAATTGGTTCAGTTAGAAATATCTTTATAAAAAGAGACGGAAAAGTTGTTGATTCATTAGATGTGTATGAATTTCTGTTCAACCCTTCAGAACATACAGATATTTATTTGCAGGACGGAGATTATATTTTAGTGTCTGCAGCTACTAATTTAGTAGAGATTAAAGGTGAGGTAAATAGACCATATACTTATGAAGTAAAATCATCAGATAATATGGATGATGTAATTGCATTTGCAGGAGGATATACGACAGAATCATCTCAGAATATTATTACTTTAAAAAGGTTTGAAGATGGGAAATTATTAGTTCATGATGTTCATAAAAAAGATTTACATACTACAAATCTTAATGCAGCAGATGAGATTATTGTAAATAAAATTCAACGAAAAACCTCTAATTTTATTACCGTTCAAGGTACTGTTGGGGTACAAGGAGATTATGAATTTTTTCAAGGAGAGAAAATATCAGATTTATTGAAAAGAGCTAATTGTTTAAATGAATACTTATATAAAGAGCATGCATATATACTAAGATTAAATTCTGATAGAAGCAGAACTACTATCACAGTAAATTTATCTAGTGCATTAGATAATTCTAATAGTAAAGATAATATTACACTTAAAGAGTATGATATTGTAAATGTTATATCTACAGATGATTTTCAAGATGATTATATAGTTTCAGTTTTTGGTTCTGTAAGAAAGAGTGGAGATTTAATTTATGGTTCTGGATTAAAACTTGAGGATGTTATTGAACTTTCTGGAGGAATAAAGCAAGAAGCAAGTGGAAGTAGAATAGAAATTTCTCGTGTTTTGGAAGTAAATTCAGGTTCTATTATACCAAAAAGTAGTGTAGTTCTAGTAGCAGAAATTAATACAGATCTATCTCTTAAAGAAGAGTATAATAATTTCGATTTACAAGCAAATGACCAGATTTTTGTTAGAAAGAACCCAGATTACCAAGAACCAATACATGTTGTTGTAGATGGGGAAGTAATGTACCCAGGAACCTACTCCTTAGTCTCGGAAGGGGATAGAATTTCTGATATTATAGAAAGGTGTGGAGGTCTTACAGATAATGCATTTCTGGAAGGTGTAAAATTATATAGAAGAACAAAAGTTATGTCTAAATAGGAAGAAAATATAATTTCAGAAGAGTTTAAAGAAGTTATTTTATCTGATACAGCTCTTTATAAAAAGTATTCTAAAGATCTAGTAAATTCTGCACTAGTAATTCGGTCTAAAAAAAGAGAATTTGAAGATATTAATGTAGTTTCTTTTGAGATGAATAAAGCATTAAAAATAAATTCAAAACACAATATCATATTACTTGAAGGGGATAGTCTGGTAATTCCAAAATCAAATAGTACAGTATATGTTACAGGTGATTTATATAATTATGAAGGTACTGGTATAAGTGTTCCTTATTTTGAAAGAAAAAGAGCGAATTATTATATTAATAATTTTGCAGGAGGATATGCAAGAGAAAACAATAAAAATAGAACAGTAGTAGTTTATCCAAATGGATCTGTTAAACGATCCATAAACTATGGATTATTCTCTTTATCCCCAAGAGTAACAAAAGGATCTACGATAAAACTAATGTCTGAAGAACAAGTTGAAGAAATGGAAGCAACTCCTTTAGATTGGAATGTAGCAATTGAAAAGACACTTATAAAAGTTACTGGTGTTATGTCTTTATATTTGTTAATTAATAGAATAAGCGGAGGATTTTAATAGTGTATTATGAAAAATAATGATGAGGCTTCTTTTAAAGGTATTATAGTTACCATCTCAGATTATAAGAATGAGTTAAAGAAACGATTACTTATTATTCTTGCGGTTGCAATTATCTTTTCTTTGATAGGGTTTGGTTTCTCAAAATTACAGGAAGACAGGTATAATGCAGTAATTTCTTTTATAGTTGAGGATCAGTCTGGAGGACCAAATTTATCTGCTCTTAGTGGAATGGCAAATATGATTGGAATAGATATGGGAGGGAGTGCAACATCTTCATTTAATCAACAGAATATAATAGAGTTATTGAAGTCAAGGAAGATAATTGAAAGAACATTAAATAATACATGTAAAATAGAAGGAAAATCAGATTTATTGATAAATCATTACATTCGTATTAATAATCTGATTACAGATAGTTCAACTATAAATTTATCTAGTCACTATTATAATGATAGTATTACAAGAATTGTATGGTTTAGAATTATTGATGGAGATATGGATATTCTGTATCAGAATGATGAGGCCAATATATTAAATCTTTCATTTGAATCTTTAAATGCAGAGCTTGCAAAGAATTTTACAGAAATAGTTATTGATGAGATGTCAGAAATGTATATAGATCATCAGACTGAAAAATCTAGGAATACATTAAATAATTTATATAATAGATCTGATTCTATTTTTAACGATTTAAAAATATCAGAAAGAAATTTTGCAAAAGTAAAAGACAACAACATGCGAGTTATGACAGCATCAGGAAGATTGGAAGAACTTCAATATATGAGAGAGGTTGAGATTTTACAATCTGTTTATTTAGAATTAAGAAAAAATATAGAATTAGCACATATGGGTGTGTTAAATGAGACACCTTTGATTCAGATTGTTGACAAACCAGTACTTCCTCTTAAGAACATAAATAGATCTAATTTATTTTGGATAGTTATCTTCACCTTTCTAGGGGTTTTTACTATTTGTTTTATAATAATACTCAGGAAGTTAGTAAGAAATGCATTAGAAGAAGATTTTTAAAGATATTTTACTAGATTTTCCAACTTTATTCCTCTTGATCCTTTTATTAGAATAGTTCTCTTTTTCAGATTAAATCTAGTGATATTATTAATAAGTTCTGATGTTTCTAAGTAAATATTTTTGTTTGTAAGATTTAAGAACTCTTCACCGACAAATATGCTTTCAATTCCACTTATTTCTATTTGGTTAATCAATTTCTGATGTTCATCTTTAGAATATTTACCTAATTCTCTCATCTCTCCCAGGATACAAATCTTATTTGGTTTATCTAATTTAATAAACGATTCTATCATTGATTCCATACTTGAAGGATTCGCATTATATGCATCTAAGATAATATTATTGTTTCCTGTCTCTATTAATTCAGTTCTATTGTTTTTTGGGATATATTCCTCTATACATTTTTTAATATTCTTATAGGAGATATTATAGAAATCTCCAATACAAGATGCGGCTACGATATTATCATATTGGAACTCCCCTATAAGATTAGAATTTATTTCAGTATCTTTTATTTTTACAGAGATAAAAGGGAAACTAGAAGTTAATGTAGCTATAAAATCTGAGTTAGATTCTTTTCCATAAGTTATTCTCTTTTTCTCATTACTTTTTAGAATAAGTAAATCATCATTTCTATTTACAAATTGCATTACATTGTTTTCTTGCAGATAATGATATAATTCTGTTTTGGCTTTCATTACTCCTTCAAAACTTCCAAACCCTTCCAAATGAGCTTTTCCTATATTAGTTATGAGTCCTGATGTAGGTTTTGCAATTCTGCACAAATTCTTTATTTCTCCAATCTCACTTGCTCCCATCTCTATTATAGCAATTTCATGATCTTTATCTATTTCTAAGATACTTAAAGGTAAACCTATCTGATTATTTAAGTTACCTTTAGTGCTGTAGCAATTATATTCAGATGAAAGTATAGAATTAATTAGTTCTTTAGTAGTTGTTTTTCCATTTGTTCCTGTTATTCCTATAACAGGAATATTTATTTTTTTTCTGTGAAACTCTGCTAATTCCTGAAGTGTAGACTTCACATCATTCACTAAGATACAATTAGTTTCATTATATTCCTTATCATCAATAATAGCGTGTTTACATCCATCTTTTATTGCTTGATTAGCAAACTTATTTCCATTAAATTTTTCTCCCTTTAAAGCAAAGAATATACTATCTTTTTGAATGTTTCTGCTATCAGTACAGATTACAGGAAATTCCTGATATGTTTTATATAATTCAGATATGGTCATACTATAAAAAAGAAAACCCCAATTAAGGGGTTTTACATTTTAGATATTTATTTGATTATTGTTTTGCTTTACTATAATCCACCTCTCTTCTTTTATTTTGTTTTAAATCGGATTGAGGCGGCCCAACTCGATCCATGGCACATCTAAAACCGATACAGTCAGACGCTAGAGTTTCATCTAGGAATCTTCTTGTTCCAGGATTTAGCCAATAAGCTCTATCTTTCCAAGAACCACCTTTATACACTCTAGCTTTGTCAGATATTAATGTAGTTTCGCCATAGCTATACATTTCATTACTGTTACCGGTATTTCTGATATTTTGAATATTTCCATCATCATCTTGTCCTTTATTTCTTTTGTCAATATTTATTGTTGATTTATCCTCATCGCTATTTTCATCAACGTCTTTAGTAGTACTCCCCATTTGAGATTCAATATCACCATCTAAATAATTAATATTATCAGCTTTTTTATAATTTCTTCTATAAATGTTATCTGCTTCTAATTTGTAGTCAGTTTGTTCTATATGACCTGTACTATCATTAATGATATAAGGATTTTCTCCAGGACTAGCATCTTGGTTTTTTTTCTGAGTAGTATATACATTTCCTCTAAATGGTCTGTGATCTGCAGTACTATTTTGTTCAGTAATAGGCCTATAGACATCAGCTACCCATTCAGAAACATTTCCTGCCATATTATACAATCCATAGTCATTTGGCCAGTAAGATCTAACAGGAGCTGTAATATCAGCTTCATCATTAAGACTTCCAGCAACTCCCATATTGTCTCCTCTTCCTCTTTTAAAGTTTGCCATCATTTTTCCTTGATTTTGCTTAGTGTTATTTCTTAATCCTGAACCATTCCAAGGATAAATTTTTCTTTCGTTATGATTATCACCTATATTATTCCCAACATAACCTAAGGCAGCATGTTCCCATTCCGCTTCAGTAGGAAGCCTGTAATTTGGTAATAGTATTCCATCTTCCATATTAGTATATCTTCCTTCATCATCATCTTTTAATACTTTTAGGTTGTCTAACTTAGATTTTTGTTTTTCTGTTACAAAATAAGCTAAGTAATCTTCAGAACCTTGTAGATATCCATCTGTAGTAAATGGAACTTCAATTCCTTCTCTGTCTGGATGAGTTACTTCCATTATTAAACCTTGATCAATTAAAATTCTTTCATTTACTCTATCTGTTCTCCAGATACAGTAATTATTTGCTTGTTCCCAGCTAACCCCAACAACAGGATATTCTCTGTATGATGGATTTCTTAAATAGTTGTTAACGAACATTTCATTTTCACCTAATTTATCTCTCCATACTAAAGTGTCTGGAAGAGCTTTTCTGTAAATTTCAGATCTTCCAGTCCCTGTAAAGAATGGACTATTTTCATATACATAATGTTTCTTTATCCATTCAAGGTATTCTACATAGTCAAGGTTTCTAACTTCAGTTTCATCAATGTAGAAGGAAGAAACAGTTACAGTTTTTGAGATATTGTTCCATTCAGACATAACATCTTCATCAACTCTTCCCATTGTTAATCTACCTCCTTCAACAAACATTAATCCAGGACCTGGTATCTGTTCCGACTTTTTAACAACATCAAAACCACCTTGTTTCCGATCATTATATTTCCAACCTGTTGTAGAAGACTCTTTACTACTTTTAGTAGATGAAGATTTCGAACATGAAGATATAATGAGAACGCTTAAAATTCCTATTAATATGGTGTTTTTATTTATCATTTTTCTAATTTTTTACTTTTTTTGGTTTTATATAACTAAAATTGTGGACAGCTTATTGTGTTAAATGATTTACTTCTGGTTTTGCATGGCATGTACAGAGTAAATGATAATTCGTGAGCTCCTAGTGTATTGCTATTTCTTAAATTACTTACTGTAATATCATAACTATACCCAAACTTGAATGCGTCTTGTATTAAACCAAACATTAATATAAATGAATCAAAGTTTTCTAAACTATTTCTAGCCCATAATCCACCAACTATAGGTCCTCTATTTATATAAACCCCATAGTTAAATTGTTGAAATTCTTGTTGTCTTTGGTATAAAAAGTTAGGTGAGATAGTTATAATGTCATTTTTGTATCGGCTAAGTGGCCACTTACCTCCAATATGGGCAGTGTATTTTGTTGGTAAATTACTTACACTAATAAATCCTTGGTTTGGTTGAGTAAGGTGATGAGCTGAAAAACCAAAGTACATTTTTTCAGTGTAAGCTAAAAGACCTGTTGAGAAATCAGGATAGTCAACATGATTTGGGTTATTAACAATATCTTCCTGTGTTGTATAAATAAAACCATATGTTGGATCAATCTGATCTCCGAAAGTAAGATTCCCCCAATCTAGACCTAATGACTTATACGAGGTTTCAAAACCTACTTTGAATGTCAAATCTCTATTTACTTCAAGTAGATATGAGTAGATAAGTGAAGCATTTAAGGTGTTTAGGTTCCCAGAACCAGCTTGATCTTGATGAATTAAAATACCAATTCCTCCTCCTAGAGCATCTACGTGTTGGTCGTATGAAGCGGAATAAGTAACATAAGTTCTTCCGATTCCAGGCCATTGATCTCTATAATTTAAGTTTGTAGTTGGACATCCGTTATTATATGCTCCTGCAAATGCCGGATTTAAGTATAATGGATTAGAGTAAAATTGACTAAATGCAGGGTCCTGTCCATAAGCGTTATTACCTAGTAAAACCAGTGTAAATGACAGTAGGAATGACTTTAATATATTGTTCTTCATATAGTGTCTTCTTCTTTATTTGAATTTTACAAAGATATGAATTTTATTTATTACTAAAAGAACTAGATATAATTTTTCTTTTTATTTGTCGTTATCCTATTCATAAATTAATAAATCCTTACTTTTGTTTTATGAATTTTAAAAAGATATATCTTCTTAATTTGGTTATTTTCATCTCAATTGTTAGTTATTCTCAAAACACTATTTTTTTAAATTGGATTAGTACGGATGAGAATGGAGTAAAATTAGAAACATTTGAGAATTCAACATATTTGCAAGATCATCAAGGATTGCCTTCATATCAGAGAATGACTAAACTTAAATCTTCCGAATATTATGAAATTGAACTTTTTGACATAGAATACACTTCTATATCAGAGATAGAGAAAATAAAATTGAGTAATTTAGATGTGTCAGATTCTATTATATACTCCTCTGATGTGTTGAAATCAGCTAATAATTATTATAGTAGAATATTAGTTTTCCCTTATATTAAAACAGAAAATAATTACAAGAAAATTACAAAGTTTTCCTATAGGAGTAATAAAAAGAGGTTTTTTAATAAAATAAAGAAAAAATCAGCAACAATAAACTCGGTTTTAAAAGATGGAGATTGGTATAAAATATCAGTAAGTGAAAATGGTGTTTTTCAACTAACTTTTTCTGATTTACAAACTTTAGGAATCAACACTAATAATTTGAATGTAAATTCCATACGATTGTATGGAAATGGAGGAGGTATGCTTGCTAGGTTAAATTCTGATTTTAGACATCAGGATTTACAAGAAAATGCTATTGAAATTGTAGATAAGAATAGTAACGGAATTTTTGAAAGCGGAGATTATCTGTTGTTTTATGGAGAAGATGTTGATCAGTGGAAGCCATATGATAATTATATAGGAAAGTATCATCATTACAAACATCTATATGATGATTTTAATTATTATTTTATCACTATAAATGGTACGGCTAACTCCAAAAGAATTGGAGATTATACAAATTCTAATAAAGGAGAGATAGAATATAATGATAAATTTAATTTTCACGAATTTCATGAAGAAGATTTAACAAATTTGATTAAATCTGGAGAGCAATGGTATGGAGAAGAATTTGATGCGGATTTATCACAAACATTTTCTTTTTCTACTCCAAATATTGTAGATAATTCTACAGTTCATGTAAAAGCAAATATTGCTTCTAGAGCATTTTCCACTCCTAATTTTTCTTTTGATTATAATAATTCAGAATTTATGAATATTGATATTGGAGTTGTTGTATCTGGATTTTTGGATGATTATGCAAAAACTACCTCTGTTAGTGGTCAGTTTTCTGCAGTTTCGGATAATTTGAATATTGACATTAATTTTAATAGAAATTCTTCTAGTCATAAGGGATGGTTAAATTACATTGAAGTTTGTGGTTTTAGGGATCTAACTATGTCTGGCTCGCAAATGACTTTCAGGAAAACTATTTCTTCCGGTTTTAATCAGACTTCTGGTTTAATAATAGAAAATGTAATTCCTTCTTTAAAAGTATGGCGTGTTACAGATCCTACAAATGTAACTAATCACGACTTAAGTTTTGACACTCCAAATACTGCTAACTTTGGATATAATATGTCTATTGGACTTTCTGATGAAAAATTTATTGCATTTGATGGTATGGAATATAAGACTCCAAATTTACTAGCGTATCTTCCTAATCAAAATCTTCATGGAGATGTAGATGTTGAGATGTTAATTGTGTCTCATCCGGATTTCTTGTCAGCAGCTCAAAACCTTGCTGATTTCCACTTACAGAAAGATGGTAGTAAATGTAAAGTTGTAACTCCTCAACAAGTATTTAATGAATTTTCTTCTGGAAAACAAGATATCTCTGCTATCAGAGATTATTGTAAATATCTGTATGATTTACCAGATCGTATGTTTAAGTATTTATTAATTATAGGTGACGCTTCTTATGATCCAAAAGATAGAATACCGAATAATACAAATTTTGTGATTACTTATCAATCCAATAATTCTTTAGGTCCTTTAGATACGTATTCTACAGATGATTATTTTGGTTATTTAGATAATAATGAAGGAGAATTAAATAATGACTTAGTTGATATAGGTATTGGTAGATTGCCAGCAAAAACACTGCAGGAAGCAAACAATATGGTAAATAAGATTATACATTATTATGATAAAGAATCTATGGGTAGTTGGAGAAATTACGCTGCATTTATTGCAGATGATGGAGATGATACTGATGGAAATATTCATATGGATCAATCAGATAATTTATGCGATATAATTGATGATAATTATAATAATTACAATTTTGACAAACTCTATTTAGATATTTTTAATCAAGAATCTACTCCTGCAGGACCTAGAAGTGAGGGATGTAGAAATGCTATAAACAGAAGAATAGATAAAGGGGCTTTAATAGTAAATTATACTGGTCATGGTGGTGAGTCAGGACTTACATCAGAAAGAATTATAGATATAGATCAAATTCAAGAGTGGAAAAATTATGATAGATTACCATTATTTGTAACCGCTACTTGTGAATTTGGCAGATTAGATAACCCTGAGCTTACTTCTGGTGGAGAACATATTATTTTATCTCCAGATGGTGGTGGAGTAGCTCTTTTAACAACCACTAGGTATGTTTATTCTTATGCAAATAATTTCCTAAACACTAATTTTATAAATTCTTTATTTGAAAAAACAAATGGTAACTATCCTACATTAGGAGATATTCTCCTGCAAACAAAAGTCCTTAGCGGAACATCAATTAATAGTAAGAAATTTACCCTGCTTGGTGATCCTATGATGAGTTTGGCGTATCCTGAATATGGAATCAAAACTACAATAATTCCAGATACTTTATCTGCACTTGAAAAAGTTACTTTTGAAGGAGAGATAATAGATGAGGACTCTGTAAAAGTAAGTAGTTTTAATGGAGAGATTGATATTATAGTTTTTGATAAGGAGTTTACTGCAACTACTCAAGGTCAACAATCTTCTACTCCTATGCCTTATAAGAAACAAGACAATATTATTTATAAAGGAAAATCATCTGTTACAAATGGAGTGTTTTCTTTTACTTTTATTGTTCCGAAAGATATTGATTATAATCTTGATTTTGGAAGGATCTCATATTATGCTGCAGAAAGCGTACAGAATACTGATGCAAGTGGATGGAATGAGAGTTTTATTGTTGGAGGAGTTTCTTCTAATATTATTCCTGATGATATGGGGCCGTCAATTCAACTTTATATGAATAATAAACAATTTGTTTCTGGTAGTATTACAAACTCAACTCCTGTATTTCTGGCTTTTCTCGAAGATTCATCTGGCATAAATACTGTAGGAAACGGAATTGGTCATGATATTACTATTACTTTGGATGGAGAAACTTCCAATAAAGTAATACTAAACGATTATTATGAAGCTGAATTAGATAATTATCAGAAAGGAAAAGTTGAATATTTATTAAATGAATTGGACCCTGGATTACACACTATCGATTTTAAGGTTTGGGATGTACATAATAATTCTTCAGAGGCAACTTTAGAATTTGTTGTTGCTTCAACAGAGGATTTTGTGATTGAACATTTGCTAAATTATCCGAATCCATTTACTACTAATACTTCATTTTATTTTGAGCATAATCGTCCAAATCAAAATTTAGAAGTTCAGATACAGATTTTTACAGTTTCGGGTAAATTAGTTAAAACAATTAATTCATTACAAACAAATACTGGATTTAGGGTAGGTCCAATTTCATGGGACGGAAGAGATGATTTTCAGGATAATATAGCTAGGGGTACCTATATCTATAAATTAAAAGTAAAAGATATGAACGGAGAATTTATTGAAAAATTAGAGAAATTAGTAATATTGAAATAAATTTCACGTTACCTACCAACATAAAACAAGTATATTTGCCAAAATTCAATTTATAATGAAGAAGAGTTTATTATTATTCCTTTCAATCTCATCTGTTTTTCAAATGAAAGCTCAGATTAATTATGATGAAGTATTGGGTGGAAATCTAAATACTATTACAACAGCGGTTCCATTTTTACTTATTTCTCCAGATTCTAGATCTGGAGCAATGGGTGATGTTGGAGTTGCAACTACACCAGATGCATCTTCAATGCATTGGAATCCTGCAAAACTTTCTTTTACAAGAGATGATATCGGAATTTCTGTTTCTATTGTTCCTTGGTTAAGAGAGTTAGTTCCAGATATTAATCTTCAGTATATTGGTGGTTATTACAAATTAAATGAGAATGAAGCAATTGGATATGAGTTAAGGTATTTTTCTTTAGGTGATATTACATTCACTGATATTTCCGGAAATGTAATAGGACAATATAAACCAAATGAGATGGCTATAGGATCTGCTTATTCTAGGAAATTATCTAGGAATTTTTCCCTTGCAATATCAGGTAGATATATTTACTCTAATTTAACAGGTGGGCAATCTGCAGGTGGTACAGAAACTGTTGCAGGTCAATCTTTCGCTGCAGATGTTTCTTCTTTTTATACAAAACCAATTTCTATTGCAAATAAAAAATCAGATTTATCTTTTGGTATGAATATCTCTAATATTGGTAACAAAATTTCATATACAGAAACAATTACTAGAGATTTTATTCCAATTAATTTAAGATTAGGAACCGATTTAACTACTAAAATGGATGATTATAATGAGATCTCATTATCATTTGATCTAAATAAATTATTAGTTCCATCACCTCCTTTATATAATAATGATGGAGAGATGATTGCAGGTAAAGATCCAAATGTTGCTGTTGTAGAAGGTATGTTTCAATCTTTTGGAGATGCACCTGGAGAAATTGATGAAAATGGGAATCCAGTTTCGGGGAGTGTTTTCAGAGAGGAAATGAGAGAGATAAATATTTCAGCTGGATTGGAATATTGGTATGCAAACCAATTTGCATTAAGGGCTGGTTACTTTCATGAACACGACACTAAGGGTGGTAGAAAATATTTAACTTTTGGTTCTGGAGTAAAGTACAATGTATTTGCTCTTGATTTCTCATATCTGATTAGCACAAGTAATATAGGAGGAACTAATCCTCTTGCAAATACTATGAGGTTTACTTTAGTATTTGATTTAGGAGCAATGAGTATCTAATGAAAATTAAAGTAGGTTTTGGTTTTGATGTTCATCAATTAAAAGATGGATTAGACTTTTGGTTAGGGGGAATAAAAGTCCCCCATACAAAAGGAGGATTAGGTCATTCCGATGCAGATGTATTAATTCATGCTATTTGTGATGCGCTTTTAGGTGCTTCTAATTTGGGAGATATAGGCAAGCACTTCCCAGATAGCTCAGAAGAATTTAAAGGAATTGATAGTAAAATTTTATTAAAAAAAGTTGTAAATATGATTTCAGAAAGAGGATATTTTATCGGGAATATTGATTCTACTATTTGTTTGCAAAAACCAAAAATTGGTCCGTATATTCCAGAAATTCAGAAAGTACTTGCATCGTGTATGAATATTGATTCAGAAGATATATCAATAAAAGCAACTACTACTGAAAGATTAAGTTTTGTAGGTAGAGAAGAAGGCGTCTCTGCTTATGCTACTGTATTAATTCAGAAGGATTAAAACCCTAATTTTTTCTCCTCCTCATCTCTAAAATAAACCAGCATTTTTGCTCTTGCACAAATAACTCCTTTTTTATTAATAGTTTCTACTGTATGCCAAATCTCATATTTACCTTTTTCATTCAGATTTCTCTCCACTTCCATTACATCTTCTTCAGTAATCTGAAAATGTATTTTTAACGAACTATCTGCAGGCTTTAAGTATTGTATTTCCGCAGCTTTTAGCCAAATAATTAATTTTCTATTTTTATTAGCAAAAATATGGTAATACAT
>PAKE01000055.1 GCA_002710495.1 Flavobacteriales bacterium | reverse complement strand
GTTTGAATTTTTATAATACCACATCAAACCTTGCATTGAATTTGAGAGTGGATTATGAATTGTCTTCATTAATTCAATTGTATCAGAATTTAAAATTCTTATACCATTATAAACTCCATCATTCATGTATGCACTCATAAATTTAGCTAAATTATTTGATGTTATTCTGAGCTGTCCTGAAGGATAATCGGAGTATCCATAATGATCTTCTTCTGTTAAACTTCCTAAACTGCTACCAGTACCATTTTCTCCACAAATATCTTCGTAATCATAACAACAATCTTCAAATTCAGTACAAGCTGCATCACAAAAACAAGGATTGCTTTCATCGTATATACCACAACCAATTTCAAAACATGAATCACCTGATCCTGCAGCTAATTGATATGGAGAAGCAACTTGATTAATATTATTAATTTCAGATAAAAACCAAAATGCATTATTCATAGAAAGGGGTTCAAATATATTTTCATTGCAGTAATCATCAAATGATTGATTTGATATTTTCTCTACTAATAATCCTATTAATGCAGCACCAATGTTTGAGTAAGTGTAACTTGTCCCAGGCATTGTATTAGTAAAATTTAAATTATTATCATAAAAATCACCTTCAAGAGAAAAATATTGATTAAGATAATAATCCAATCCTATTTGAGAGTCACCATCATAATATGGCATTACGCTCCAATTATCTCTTATCCCTGAAACATGATTTAAAAGCATTTTAAAAGTTATAGTAGCCAATGGGAAATCAGGATGAATTATATCAAAGTTTAAATAATCATTAATATTATCATCAAGATCAAACAAACCATTTTCATATAATTGCATTAATGCAGTTGCTGTAACTGTTTTTGAAATGGAAGATAATATAAACATCGTATTTTCATCGACCAGTATATCATTTTCAATATTTGCATAACCAAATTGTTTTTCCCAAACAATATTATTGTCTTTAACAACTGAAATTGATATTCCAGGTATAAGATGGGTTTGCATGGTTGATTCAATAAACTGTAGAAGTTCATCTTCATCACGATAAGTATTACGCTCTATATAATTGATGCGTGAATTAGTATCATTTCCATTTCTATTCCTCACGTGATTATAATTGGTTGCAAATAATAAATTGCCTAAAAATAAAATTATTATGAGATATTTATTCATTATTTTAATCTACAAATAAAAAGGAATCTATAAAAGGGAGTTTCATAAATAAATAATAAATCAAGAGATTTTTATTAAATAAACTTTAAGTTAATTATTATTAATAGATTCTAAAATATTATAACCTATAAATTTTGGTATTTTTGGAATATAAATTTCAAGAATTAGCTCAAATATTAAAATCTAATGGTTATAACAAAGTAAGTACTATCCAAGCTCCAAACTTTTTATTAAAATTTTTAGGTAACTTTGATAGAGAAGCTAGAAGTATGCGAGGAGTTATAGGAAAAACTTATAATGCAGACGTTAGCTCAACAATGAATACTTTTAATTGGGAACCTATCCACATTAAAAAAACAATTTTAGATACAGCTGAATCGATAAATAAACTTATTTAGCAACACAACAATTGTCATTATTACATTTGCAGTATTTAAGATTATATAAATGAAAACCTATAATTGAAAAAGCAGGAATAAATTTTATATTCGGAGATAAATAAAACCATCCAAATTTTGCATTTATAATGCAAATAAATAATCCAATCCAACTAGACCATAATCCAATCTTGACTAAAATAGAATTAGTCGATACGGTTGAATATCTTATTGCAATAAAGGAAACAACCAAGAAAAAATAGTCTAACCATTGCCACCATAATGGTGCAGAGCTACAACAGCTAGAGGAGCAGGCAGATGCAATAAAAAATATTGGAGTAGCAAGGCAATGAATCATACATAAACCACTAGACAATGCTCCAATAGTATCAGGCTTTTGTAATGATAAATTCGTATTCATTTGTTCATTACTCTTACACGTTTTTGATAAATTTTAAGATATAATTGCATAAAAAATTCATGACTTTAGTTAAATTAGACTTTAAACTACTTTTAAAAACTACTATAAATGTTTATATAAATGCAACTAAATTGCAATAAGATATGAGTATAATAAGAAAAACAAAATCGGTTAGACTAATATTAAGCGCTTTTAATGACAATAAAGATGCTATATCTATTGTTGAATTAATAAATAAGTTTAATAAAAAAATGAACAAAACAACCGTATATCGAGTTTTAGAAAGATTAGAAAAATCTAGTATTTTACACTCTTTTGTTGGTAAAGATGGACTTAAAAGATATGCGAAAGGGGGAAAAAACTCTAACTCAAAAAAAATATTAAATTCACACCCTCACTTTCTTTGTGAAGACTGCGGGACCTCTTCGTGTATTCCAATTGATATAATTATTCCATCGATTCCCAATTATACAATAAAAACTTCAGAACACTTATTAATTGGTCAATGTAAAAACTGTTTATCTTAGCAATTATTATTATTTTTTAATCCAAAAAAATACTTAATTATTTATAATATCAATTTCTTCTTTATTACAAAGATCTATTACTTCTTTTCTAATAATTCTTGAATCCTTAAAATGCTTCGGCTTATAAGGGCACATAAGACAACCTTCTCCACAACATTTTTTATTCTTTAATAGTATTAACCTGGAAAGCATCTAATATTAATTTTTATTTATTATAATTTTAATTATTTACTAATTTAAAAAATAAAATAAATCTATAGAGCAGCTTTTTAATTTTATGAGTGGTTGTATATGGATCTGTAGCTATAAGATATAAAATCATTTAAGATTTTTTTTTCTTAATTTATAATTTGTATACATTTTATGAAGAGCATAGAACCAAAATGAATTTATTATAGGCTCAATTAAAGCATCAAGAGTTGCGAGTTCTAATGATGCACCTGTTATTACTGTGACACATAAAACTGCAATAATAAAATGTCCTAAGGTATATATGATTGTCAATAATAGACTGTCACTCATTTTTGTTTTTATAGTATTAATTATTGTCATTATAGCCTTTTATTTATTAAACATATTTAATTGATATTAAATATCGAAGTCAATTTAAAAATTTAAAATAAACTAAAAAAGATACTTCCTAAAAATCAAAAAAAATATATAAAGGTACAACGGACAATATCATACTAAACCAAGGTTATCTATTTATAATATTATATATTATATTCTATATAATAACTGCAATATGAATGATAAAATAAACATTATTAAAAATAGTATTCCATTAATTGATTTAAGAGCTCCTATTGAATTTAGTAAAGGAGCTTTTCCTTCAAGTATTAATATACCTATTTTAAATAACGATCAAAGATCTCAAGTAGGAATTAAATATAAAAATGCAGGGACCCGAGAAGCTGAAAAGCTAGGATTTAATCTACTTAAGAATGAACGAAATATTAAAGTTCAGTTATGGAAAAAATTTATTAATAAAAATCCAAATACCCATCTCTACTGTATGAGGGGTGGAAAAAGATCACAAATTGCAAAATCATGGCTTAATGATGAAGGAATAAATGTTCCAATTATAGAAGGTGGTTATAAAGCTCTAAGAAATACAGCTATTGAAATTCTTGATTCAGTAAAGAGTGATCAAAAAAAATGGATAATTCTGGCTGGACGTACTGGTGTAGGAAAAACTAAGATTCTTAAAAAACTTAAGTCATCAATTGATTTAGAACATTACGCTATGCATAGAGGATCTGCATTTGGAGCTTTACTTAAAGATCAACCTACTCCTATAAATTTTGAAAATAATTTAGCTTCAGAATATATAAAACATACCAGTAACATATTATTTCTTGAGGATGAGTCACAAAGAATAGGAAAAATTATTCTTCCTAAGGTGTGGTATGGAAAAATGAAGGAATCTAAAATAATTATAATTAATCGACCTATAGAAGAACGTATTATAAACATAGCTAATGAATATGTATATACTCCTCTAAAAAATGGATTATCAAAAAAAGATTTGAACAAATCACTGCAATCATCACTAGTCAAAATACGAAGACGTTTAGGCCTAATGCTTTATAATAAGATAAGTTTGAAAATTCAAAATATTCTAGTTGATTCGCATAAAACTACTCATGAAGAATGGATAAAAGAATTATTAGTAAACTATTACGATCCGATGTATGACTATCAATTAGAAGCAAAAAAGAATAGGTGTATTTTTGAGGATAATAAATCTGAAGTAACAAATTTTTTAACTCAAATTGAGACTAAACAATCTTTATAATAATTTTAAGTCAAATTGATAGTGTGTTTAGAAAAAAACTGTTCATTCGAAGACAGTATAAATTAATTTAAAATAATGTTTATAAGCTGAACAACATCAGTTATATTTATATTTCCATCGTTATTTATATCAACGCCCATAAACTCACTACTTTCAGTATTTAAAATATAATTTACCAATGCTACAACATCTACAACATTAATATTGCCATCAATATTAATATCTCCATTAATTAAACTGTAATCAATACGAACAACGTTATTATCATTATAATTAACATACCATATTTTTTGATTAGAATCAATTTTAATACCCATGATACTATTTTCATTACCGGTATTAATTCGTCCTAATTCAATTGGAGGATCAATTGAAATATCATATATAATAATATTACCTGAGCCGTAATCACTAACAACTAAACGATCATTATAAATATCAATTCCAGAGGGTTTTTCTAGATCTTGACTAATATATACTTCCCAATCAGCATTTTCCATCATATAATATTCTGCCAAAGATTCTCCATATGGACTTAAATCATAGCTATAATTACCAGAATTAACATTAAACTTTAGAATTCTTTGATTACCAGTATCAGCAATATATAAAAAACCAAAAGCATCATCTAAAACCAAATGACTTGGAACACCCTCTTGTCTACTAATATCAACCTCATCATACCTCCAAACTTTTCCATCTGAATGGTCATGACCTCCAAATTCATGCGGAGTAGCAAAATCATATCTAACAACAGATGAATGGTATCCATCAAAAACCCAATAAACATTTCCAATACCAGCATATTCGATACCCATTGAATAAGGACTTTGATGAATCATATCTAAATGGCTTCCCAACAAAGGACCATCTTGATTAACTTCAGCATAGAGAGAAAGATCTGAATCCCATAAAGTTGGACCTGAAAAAAAACCATTACTATTATTATTAGCATCTTGGCATTCCAAAGTATTTGCAAAGAAACCTTGATTATCGAAAGATAAGGAACTGGCTGTATGCATAAAATGTCGAGAATATGAATCTTTTCTGTACTCTGAAGATTGACTATTTAATCCAGCGTCTTGAAAAATTACTGTACTTCCTCCAGGTTCTAAACGCCTGGCATATACTATTTCGGGATTAACTCCAGTTAAAATCCAGGATGTTTCCTTTGCCCAATCATCAGTATTTATTGTAATATTTAATTCTAACTCTCCATATAAACAAGAATTACTGCAATTACTACCTACGTTAAAAGAAGTAGACTCACTATTTTCAAAATCACCTCCTGATGCATAAACATTTTCGCATGCAGATACTATATATGATCCTTCGCCACTTTCACAGCAAATACCATCAGCATGCGAGTCATAAATTGTAAATATAAGTTCTGAATTTTCAGGGATACATATACTAAAAATATTTTCGCTATTATTAACATAAACATCTTCACCTTGATTCAAAACCCATAGTTGATTATTAATTGTTGGATGAAAGTCTAAATCTCGAGGTTTTTCTATTCCATCATCAAAATTGCCAATAATAGTTAAACTGTTGTTTCCTATGAGATAATTATCTATTGGATTTTCTGAAAATAAAAACGAATTTAAACTTATAATTAATATTAATGCTATTTTCATAATTAAATTTTATTTCCACCTAGTAATATATTTTTCAATATCAATTTCAGGTATTTTTTTAAATTTTGTTGTTGGTTTTCCTACGTATAAATAACCTAGAATTTTTTGATTTTTATTTAGATTAAAATACTTTCCAATCTTATCGTTCAGTGCAAAAAGTCCTGTTCTCCAAATGGCACCATAATTTAATGCATGTATTGCAAGTAAAATATTTTGAGCGGCAGCAGCCGTAGATAAAAGTTGCTCAATATCAGGGACTCTATTATGTTTCTTTATATTTGAAATAAGAACTATAATCATGGGAGCTCTATATGGAGCATTTTTGTACTTAGTTATTTTTTGTTCATTAATATCTTCAATATTTTCAATTGCATATTGCTGAAAAATATTTGATAGTTTATCTAAACCACTTCCAGTTATTTCTATGAATTCTGAAGGTCGTAACCAAGCATGATCTGGAGCTCTGAGAGCTGCTTTATATATTAAATCCATTTCTTCTGAAGTAGGATGTGGATTACCTAACTTAGATATTGAATTTCTTGATAAAATATTTTCAATTGCTTTCATAGCTTAAAACCCATTAGTTAATTGCAGGAAACTATTTTAAAATCATTAGAAGATTTCATAATAGAATGTATAGAAATTTCAGAGTAATTATATTTTAAGGTATATCTCAATGTTAGTTGCAATCAATAGGACAATTATTGGAATTTTCAGGTCCACCACAAATACCATCTCCACAACAAGGCATTCCTTGGGGGACATTATCACAACTAGGGATATTACCACCTCCTCCAGTTCCTCCTCCAGTGCCACCATTATTATTTGATGAAAAATCTCCTTTTAAACATCTTGAAAAGAATGGAAATTCATTGGTAACCATATAATAATAAATGCCATCAGGAAATTCAGGTGTAACCCCAACCCGTCCATTACACTCATCTAAATCACCATAATTTTGAATATATTCAAAATCTTGAGTAAAAGCTCCCATTGAAATTGGAATATCAAGATTAGTCTGGCCACCACCTGGACCTCCTGATAATTGAGTTAAAAATTCAGGGCGACCTGCATCAGGTTCATCTTTAAGTTTCCAACTTGGTTGAAGCGATATAATTTCACTTGATGCATCACATGCTTCAGAGTATCCATATTGAGCATAAACTGGGAAACCATCTGAGGCCCAACCTACAAGAGTCATATCTTCACCTTGATTTAAAAAATCTATTAAAAGATCAGGAATACCATGGTAATGATATTGACCCGTGGGTTGAACATGTGCATGATTCATATCGTCTCCAAAATCAAAGGTTTCATGTCCCAGTGCTTCTATATTCCATTGCCCTTGACCTTGAGCTAAGCTACAAACTCCATCATCATCACATCTTCCAGCAGTACCTGGATCAAACTTTACACTATTTAAAGCATAAGCAATTACTCCACCAGGACCACCTATTGCTTGTCCATTGTCAGAGACTATTTCAGGAAAAAGTGAAAAAGTATGATTTATACTTTGTTCAGATATAGCACTTGGACAATTTGGATTTGGGAAGGTGCCTACTTCATGATTAGGGATTCCATTACCAGATAATATTCTATCTGATTCATCAGATGTCCAAGAGTAAATACTAAAAGTATTGACCGATTCATCATCATTGAAAATCTGTTCACTTAAATTAGTTAAGATACCTTCTGTAGAATAATCTAACTCTAAACATTCTTGATATTCTTGACCATATAAAATAACATTTATAATTTGCACTACATCAAGAACATTTGAAATATTATCATTATTTAAATCTGCCAAATCATTGTGTTCATTACTTAAAATTAAATTAATTAATAAAACCACATCTTGAATATTAATAGCTCCATCTTCATTTATATCACCTAATGTTCGATAATTAGAAGCTTCTATAAAATCATAACTATAATCAGTACTATGACTATAAATGAAAGTGAAAATTAATGTTGTTACTATATATACATATCTCATATTATAATTTACAAAAGAAAAAAGCCTCTACAAAAGAGGCTTTCTTAAATTTAACATTGATTTAAGTAGGCTAGTATCTGATTCGATACATCAAAACAATTACTGTTATTTTTGCTCTATCTGTTCAAAAATATTATCAATCCCCATACCTAAATTAACACAGTTAGTTGTAACGCCTCCCATATCGTTAGAGGTAATGGATATATCTACGTTGCACCAACCTATATATATATCAGGATGATGATTATTTTTCTCAGCTAATTCTGCAATTCTATTAACAAAATCTATACCATTTATATAAGCATTGAAAGAGTAAGATTTAGTTATTTTGTTATTATTATATTTCCAACCATAATTAGATAAAGACTTGTTAATTTCATCTGGTGATATAAGCATGATTATAGTTTCCTTTTATTTATTTCTGTGCTTTAAAAGCAAGTTGATTAGTTAGTTAAATTATATTTACAAGCGATATGATATCAAGAACATTTATAATTTAATGTAATATCAAATTATTAAATGTTGAGAAAAATTAAATTCATCTTCCAATTCATTAACTATTTTTCTAATCAGTTTTCTTCGTTCGTTGTGAGGTTGAAAGGTACTTTTAAATCCATTAATAATAATAGTTCTAACTTCACTTTCATTTAAATTGAAATTATTAATTGCAATTTCATATTCGTTTGATAGATTTGTATTAGATATTAAACGATTATCAGTATTTAATGTAACTCTAATTTTTTCGTCTATATATCTCTTAAATGGATGTGCGGATATACTTGGAACAGATTTTGTATTAATATTAGAAGTCAAACATATTTCCAATGGAATACGATGATCATTAATATAATTTAACAAATCTAAATCTTCGATTGCTCTTGTTCCATGTCCAATCCTATGAGCTCCACATATATGAATTGCTTGATGAATACTTTTAGGACCAAATACTTCTCCTGCATGAAGGGTTGTATTGATGTTATTATTGAGAATTAAGTAAAAAGCTTCCTTATGTTTTTTTGCAGGAAAATTTTCTTCTGCACCAGCTAAATCAAAACCAATAACACCTCTATTTTTGTACTCCACAGATAAATTAGCTAACTCTAAAGAATGAGTAGGAGAAATATGTCGTATACCACAAATGATAATACCCGTTAATATTCCACATTCACTAAATGCTTGCGCTAGTCCTTTCTTTACTGAATCTACTGTTTCAGATAAATTCATTCCTTTTTTAGTATGAAGAACAGGAGAATAACGTACTTCTAAATAGCGAACTCCATCATCATGACAATCCATAGCTAATTCAAATGCAGCACGTTCTAAACTTTTTGGTGTCTGCAATACAGATAAAGTAATATCAAATTTTTTTATATAATCTTCTAATGATTTATCTAAAGGCCCAACAGATAGAATTTTCAACAAATCATCTTCATTTTTTGAAGGTAGTTCTACTCCTTGATTTTCTGCTAATTCAATAATCGTTTTAATACGCAAAGAACCATCTAAATGACAATGCAATTCTGCTTTTGGAAGTTTCTTTATTATCTCTGGATTAAATTTCATTATATATTAATTTTTGTTCCATTGCAAATGACCATAAATATTCATACCTAATGTAAAAATACTCATTAACAACATAGGATTAGAATTAATCAAAATAGCATACAATATAAATAAAATATTACCTATACCCCATATGTAAAAACAGAATGAATGCTTTTTTGCATTCAAATAGTATCCAGAAGTAATAAATAGAAAACCTACCCAGCCAACTATTTCTATATAGAAAGTATTCATATTATAAATTTACAAAATAAAAAAGGCTCTAAAAAAGAGGCTTTATAATTTATTATTGAAATAACATGGTTTAAACCTACGGTATCAGATTCCAAAATAGGATGCTGTTAATTATAAAATATTATATAAAAAAATAATCCACCAAACTATTAATACAAGCATTCCTGATGTAAAAACTATAGCTCTATGCGGAATATAGTTAGCACTTAATCTGGTATAACAATGTAAATATCTAGATGCTACAAATATCCAAGCAAGGATAAGGTCTAATCGGGAAACTTTATCAAAAACTAAAATAATAGATATTAAAAAATAAAAGAAAATTGGAAGTTCAAATTGATTCTTAAGTGTCTGCCTTGAAACAGCTACATAATTAGGGACTTCTCCTGTATATGTTTTCAAATAACTAAATTTTATAGACTTATTTATTATTGCTTTTCTATTATCTAAATAATTTCTAATATATAAATATAATGTTAAAATAATCATAGCAATAGCTGGTAATAATATTAATTTTTTTTCCATTTCTTAATTACTCCATTCCTTAATTTAAAAAACTATCTAAATAATAATTTAGCAAGCTTTTCAAGTGCTTTTTCAACAATTTTAGGGCGTCCCAACCAAGTGGGTTCATCAATGAAATTAAATCTATTAACCACAATACTTTTTACTCTACAAAAAGAACGTAATCCTTCTACACCATGTTGTTTTCCTAAACCACTAAGACCCTCACCACCAAATGGAAGAGTTACGATAGCATAACTTGTCATAACGTCATTAACATTAACATTTCCTGTTTTCATTCTTTTAATAATCCTATTAACTCTTTTTCTATTGGAACCAAATATACTCGATGAAAGACCGTAGCCTGTTTTATGAATTTTTTCAATTAATTCATCTTCACTCTTAAAGGGTCTAATTGTCATAACTGGACCAAATGTTTCCTCATTAACTAACCTTGATGAATCTGGAGGATCAACTACAATAGTAGGAGCTATAAATTTATCACCTCCATTATTTATACCAGAAATAATATCACAAGTATCTTTTACTTCATTAATATGTTCATTAATTTTTTGTTTAGTATCATCAGTAATAATAGGTCCTATATCATCACTATCACTACCTCCTGATTTAATGTCTTTAATTCTTAAAGATAGTTTAGTTTTAAATTCATCTACTATATCATCTTCAACAAAAATTTCTTCTGTAGAAATACATGTTTGTCCCGCATTAAATAAACCAGCGTGTAATGCTGATTCTACTGATCTTTTTATAGAAGCATCTTTTAAAATTATCATTGGATCTTTACCACCTAATTCTAAAATACATGGTTTTAATCTCGAAGAACAAGTCTCAGCAATTTTAAGTCCAACTTTTGTACTTCCAGTAAAACTAATAACATCAGTTAGCGGAGATTCAACTAATATTGAACCAATATTTCCAGCACCGTTTACAACTTGAAATGCATTATTATATCCAGTATGTTCATCCCATATTTTTTTCATAAAAAGAGAAGTCAACGGTGTATATTCAGATGGTTTTAGAATAACATTATTTCCAGCAAGTAAAGCCTCAATAGTTCCTTTCATTGGAGTTGCTAAAGGAAAATTCCACGGTGAAATAATGCCAGCCACGCCTAAGGGCTCATATTGAACGTAAGCTTTTTTATTTTTAAATAAAAGACCTGGGTTTCTACTACTTTTCTTTAAAGAAGATTGTGCAATTTTAGCCATTGTTTTTGAATGATCAAGAAATGATAAAAGTTCTGTAAAAACAACAAAATCTTTTTTTCCTGTTTCATCCTTTATTGTTTTCTTTAATAGCTCACTATTTTTGAATACAATTTTTCTAAACTTATGTATGACAGCACACCTCTTCTTTAAAGATAAAGAAGACCATTTTTTATATTCTTGAGCTATTTTAAGAGCAGTATCAACATCTTGCTTATTAGATACTTCGACCTTACCAACTTCATTTAAATTAGTTGGATTTAATATTGTAATTTGATTGTTCTCTATATTTATAGGCATTCCTTAATTCACCTCCTATTTATAAATTATTAATTAAATTTCTTTCAAAATCATTAGCATAATTTTGATCCCAATTATCTAATTCTTTTTTCATTACATTCTTAAATATATATGGAGTAAAAACTGCTAAATATAACATCGTTAAATAACCATATGGCAAAACTGGAGCATCTTTATCTAAAGGACTAAGCTCCCAAAACTTTAAATTTGAATTTCTATGATGATCAGAGTGCCTTGTAACATTGTATAAATAAATACTACTAAAAAAATGATTTGAATTCCAGGAATGCCTCATTCTTACTGGCTTACCTCGTTCTCTAACTAATCCATAATGCTCAATGTAATTTATAACTTCTAGTAATGACTTAGATAAAAAAGCAATCAAGAAAAAAGTGAGCATTCCAACAAATCCAAAAAGCCAAAAGCTTAATAAAGAAATAAGAACACTTCTAAAATAACCTATGAGAATTTGATTTTGAAATGTAAAAAAACTAATTTTTTTTCTTCTTAATCTATTTAGTTCTATTTCCCAACCTGATAAATGTTCGTTTATGATTCCTTTTAAAATGAATATATATATATTCTCTCCCCTCTTTGCAGAAGCTGGATCTTCAGGTAAACATACATTTTTATGGTGACCATACACGTGTTCAATTGCAAAATTGCAATCAAAAGAAAAAGCAAGCAACCAGTTTCCAACAAACAAATCAAATTTATTTTTTTTTCTATGCACCAACTCATGACCTCCAGTAATACCCATTGGTCCACTTATTAAAAATACAGTCATAATTATCGAAATTTTATCAAAAATATTAAATGATTGCTGCATATGAATGAAGTCAATATTAAGAAAATCTTTGAATACTGATATATACCACAATGGTAGATTATTACTAAATATTGAAATAGCAAAAAAGGTTAAAACAGCCAGTATTGGTAATGCTAAGTAGATGGATAGATCTAGAAAAAATGGGTACGAAAATGACTGTATCTTACTATCGGGTTTTATTTTGTAGTCTCCAATAATAAAGGTTGATGAAAATAATATGAAAAAAAGTATAGGGAAATAACTTCCCTTCAAAGTTAAGCTTATAAACGTAATTGCTATAATTATAGGAAAGTAGTATTTAATATATTTTATCATTTTAAATCATTTCTTTAAATAAATCATATTTTTTAGACTAATTTGAATCGTACATTGAATCTATTAGACTCTTTGATTCCTTAGTTAAATATGGATAAAAACTTTTAATCAATAAATTAATTCCCTTTTTTTTCAAAAACATATTTGATTTATCTGGGTATCTTTTTTTTGAAAAATCAAACCAACATCTTCCTATAATAAGAGAAATTTCTGTAATACTTTCAACATCTGACTCATCAATAATTAAAATACCTATTTTTTGTGCATGCATTACAAATTCTTTGACCCACTGATCTATAGAACTATTAATATCAATAATTTTTTCAGATAAGCTTGGCTTTTTATCTATGATTTTTTCAAATGAATCTCTAAATAAATATCTATAATCCCAAATAATTCCATAAATAGCAAATAATCCTTGAATAAATATAGTTGGATTATTTTTTGTAGTAAGATTTTTATGCTCATCATATAAATCTATAAACATACCTAAATGAACAGAAACTATATCAGGCTTAGTATTAAAATGATACCATAAAGAACCCTCGAGAACATCTGATTTTTTTGCTATTAAATTAGTTGTTGATAACTCAAAGGTATTCTCATTAAAAAGATTTAAACTTTCTTTAATTATTTTTTCTTTAGTTTTCATAATATATCAAACTTTTATTAGGTGATTACCCAAATATACTGGGTTATTACCCAATAAAACAAATTATTTAAAATAAAAAAACAAACCTCCAGAAAAGAGGCTTTCTAATTTATTGTTAAATTGGTAGGAGGAGAGTAAATACGCGATTTTACTACTCCCAAAGTAGAATGTTGCTTTACTCTAAAACTATGTTTAATAGCTGAATTACATCTAGTACATTTACAATACTATCTAAATTTAAATCAGCTAAATTATTATATTCGTTATTTAGAACTAAATTGACAACTAAAACTATATCCTGTATGTTAATTGAATTATCACCATTGATATCACCTAATATAAATTCTAAAGTATTAAAAGTATGCCATCCTGCATTAGGATGTGAAGCTGTATTACCCTCAAAATTTATTGCTATAATAAAATACTCTATTAACGAATTAGAATTCAAACTAGGAAATTCACCTGTATATATATTGTCTGATTCATTTTCTAAACTAATCTGATTGAAAGGCCCATCTTCTGCGCTATATTTCCAGTTTAAAATAACTGACTGCAACCCTAAATTAGAGTTACTATAATCAACAATATCAACTTCAACATTAATAGATTCATTAACATTAAGCTCTTCCGTTCTTACTGATTTATGAGATAAGTGAATCATATTAGGATCAAATATTCCCATAGTTCTGCAGTGGAGTGCATCTTCTCCATACCATGGGTTTCCAGTATCGTTATTAAATCCTATTATTTCATAACCAGGCATTGCTTCTTGGTATATATTCAATGCATTTTCATCAGAAGTGATTCCATACTGTGGTACTAAAACTTTGTTATTTAGTATAAGAGAATTAGTATATGCTGCCACTGAATTAAGCTCCCAGGCACCACCATTTATCTCAGGGCAATAAATACGATGTATTTTGAATGGTCTATTATAAAAAGTATTTAATTCATAAAATGATTGTGCGAAATCTTCAATACATTCATATTCAGGACTAGATTCTGGTACTTGTTTAATAATAATTGTTTCCGAATTAACTAATTTTGCCAAACAATCTATATGCTGAATACTTGATGCATTTGGGTTCTCAAAAATGTGATAATCTAATAAATGCAATTCATCTCTTACAATTTGTTTAAATTCATTATTACTTATATTATTTTCATTAACCATTAATTGAGTTGAAAAGCCCATTCCATATCCATCAGTCATAAAATTACCTCCTGTGAAATATAGCGGCAACTCTAGAATATCCCAATTCATCTGATTTGCAAAATCTATACTTGTATCATCATCCTCTTCCCAACCTCTTAACTCAGCAGGCAAAGGTCTTCCTGTAATATTGTTATTGTTATCAAATAATAAATTTTCTTGACAACCATCTTCTTCAGGATAGCCATTAAAATATTGGTTAACTACTTTCCAATAATCTTCTCCAATAACAAACTGAGGGCCATGATCTCTTGTCCAATAGCTATAGGTGTCTGTATTAATAAATACTACATTATCAGAATTTACTCCCCAATTATTAAAATTGATAGTAGCTAGGTTCTGTTGATTATTTGTTTCTACCAAAACATATAGGATATCTTCATTTGCTAATTCAATTACTAAATCTGAAGGAATTCCTAAAGGCCAACTTATCATTGTTCCAAGTGCATGCTCCCACTCAGCAATAATTCTTCTATCTGGAATATCACTATATAATTGAGTTAATAATATTATTATAAGAATTTTTTTCATTTTCATAATTTACAAAATAAGAAAGCCTCTATAAAAGAGGCTTTCTTAATTCTGTAGAGGTTGCAGAATTTGAACCTATTGAACCCGCTCCCAAAGCAGTATACTATTAAAAAATTCTAATAAACTAGCAAACTACTAGCAACAACCGCCTCAGCCACTACTAGCTTTATTACCTAGTTCTTTAATATTCAGGGTATCAACTTTAACATTAAAATATTTACTTAGCCAGTCCGAAACTTGAATATGACTCCAATTCTTACTTTGCCATTCTAATTTCAGACTTTTAGGTAACTCTTTTTTTGTCTTATTTGGTTGGGCCCAAATAATATTAGTTATTTCTAACAATGTAGATTCATTAACTTCCATTTGAAGCAATCCTTTCAATAATTTTCAATTAAAATTCACAAAACAAAAAATCTCCATAAAAGAGGCTTTCTAATTTTATTTTAAAGCAGAAGAACTATTAGCTATTCGACTTAATCTCTATCAAAGATTCTTTCTAAGAGAGGATATCTATTTATAGTTTTGGTATGTTTTCTTTCTTTCCTTTTCCATTGCATTCCAATATCAAATGTTATACCATTATTTTTATCATCGTTTAGAATATAGATATACTTAACTCTAAGCAATACATTCAAATCATAAGTTCTATATAAAAGCACGCCTCCCTGAAGATTTAAAGACATTCCACTATCATATCTATCATCTGTAAAATAATTATTATTTTTTGTTACCATATAAAAACCTATTCCTGAACCATAAAATGGTGATGTATCTACTTTATTCGTAAACTTAAGAAAATTTAAATCTATAAAAGATACAACGGGAGGTGCCGAACCAAATTCGAATAATAAAGCTGTATTATTTTTGAACTCATTGTAATAATTAATATTAAATTTAAATAACTGGGAATACTCTCTATCTGTAGAAGTTCCATCCCAGTTAGTAATGCCGTATGTTAAATCACCAAACGGGAATAAATATCCTAAAGAAGCACCAAATCTTCCTAGACTTGTTCTACGAGCAGACTCCTCTTGATCCTGCTCTGTAATATTTTCAATATCAGCAGATTCATCTAAAGTTTGTCTCAATGCAATTGATTTTGAAAGTCTCAGACATACCTGCTCCATATCCTCAACATTCATTGCTGTCGCCTTACTATTAAAAGATTTGTTTTCATCTAGGATAGAAGCTAAGAAGATTATTTTGCTTCCTAATTTTTGTAATCGAGTATATACCACTTCCTTTTTGTTAGTTTTAGAAAGTTCTTCTAAGGCACATTGATTATTATCACAAGAAATGCTAGAAGATTGGGTATTATCTATGTACTGTTCTAAGCCATTAATAAATAACATATTAATAGTACTAATATCTCCTTCATCTAGATATTGAGAGTCTATTGTGCTATATGGACTAAGTATAAGAACATGAGAAGCCTCATACATGAAAATATTTGACATAATAATAAAACAAAAAAGAATCTTTTTCATAACTTCAATTTAACTATAAAAAAATCTTTATAAAAGAGGCTTCCTAATTTGCCGTCGATGTGGCAAGATTCTAACCTACGACCTCCCATTCCCAAAGTAGGGAAATGTTAATAGTTTTTTTATCCTTAAATTTTAAGGGCAGTCAGTTATAACAGATCCGCTACACGCTCCT
This sequence comes from Flavobacteriales bacterium, assembly GCA_002710495.1. Taxonomy (GTDB): domain Bacteria; phylum Bacteroidota; class Bacteroidia; order Flavobacteriales; family BACL11. The sequence goes on along the minus strand of PAKE01000055.1, from coordinate 4,553 downwards.
TCATTGCAAGCATCAGTAGATGTGCAGGCATCTCCATCATCACAGGTCATTCCATTGTATGATGTATAGTCATATATACATCCCACTGTAATATTACAACTATCTTCGGAACAAGGATTTCCATCATCACATGATATATCCATTCCTAAACATGTCCCTTGATCGCAGAAATCACCTAATGTGCAAGCATTTCCATCACTACATGGCTCTCCATTTGCTAAATCTGATTCAACACATGAACCTTCAACACAAGAACTTGTCACACAACTACTTGATGGCGTACACACAACATCATCACAAGAACAAGAAGAACCATCCCCATCTAGGACATTACAATCATCAAAGCATTGACCATCAACTTCTGTTAAGCCTTCACCGCATTGAACTCCTACTGGGTTACTACTATCACAAGAAAATATAAAAAGTAAAAACATACCAATTATAAAAGAATATTTCATATTCATAAAAATCTCCATATTGATTATGTTATAATCTACAAAACAAAAAAGCCCCTTTAAAAGAGGCTTTCTAATCTAATGTCGAGGTGTTAGGATTCAAACCTGCGACCCCCTGCTCCCAAAGCAGGATGGATTAATTAAAATTAATATCTTATCTTGGTGCTTTATATACGAACCAATCATTACTTGTTATCTCATGCATATAATCTGATTTATCAATTAGAATTTTAGCTGTTGTTTCTTTTACTGCTGCAATTTCAACTCTTACTCCTTCTCCTTTTAAATGTGTAACAAGTTCAACATAATCAGAATCTCCTGACATAATAATTATTGTATCAACTTTAGAAGCTAATTGAGTAGCTTTAATTGTTAAGGGGATATCTGCAGATTTATGACAAGGGATTACGGAACCATAAAAATTCTCATGCAATCTATCTGCAAATTTTGATGATATAGATTTTCCCTCTCTAAAATATATCATTCTATTTAAACCTCTTCCATTTAGCAGTTTAGGAATTAGGGTATCAAAGTTAATCATAGCATTTTTATTTTTTGAAATATTATGAATACTTTTTTCAATATTATTACCATCGCATAATATTGCAACTGATTGATTAATTAAGATTTGGCTCATTATACTATTCCTTTAAATTCTAGCATAATCTACAAAATAAAAAAGCCTCTATAAAAGAAGCTTTCTAATCTTCTGTCGAGGTGGCAGGATTCGAACCTGCGACCCCCTGCTCCCAAAGCAGGGTGAAATTATAATTATTATAGATAGTATGAATTATAGTTATTAATTTTATCTATATGAAAAAAATTCAATTCATTAAAGAATCATTAAAAAATATAAAAGAAGTTGGAACTATATTCCCAAGTTCAAAATTTGTTGTTGCAAAAATGATTGCGCCCATCAACTTTGGGGAAAAGCTTACAATCTTAGAATTAGGGACTGGAAGTGGTGCGATTACAAAAAAGCTCTTAGAAAAAATGAGCTCTGATTCACAACTGATTTGTTTTGAAACAAATAAAAAATTCTATCAAGAACTTCAACAAATAAATAATGAAAAAATGATTTTAATAAATGAATCTGCTGAAAAAATGAAATTATATTTAAAAGAATTTAAAATAGAAAAGGTTGATTATATTGTATCTTCAGTTCCATTATTAACATTACCAAAAGAAAAAACACACAAAATTTTATCAATCTCTGTAGAGATATTAGGAAAAAGTGGAAAGCTAATTCAACTACAATATTCAAAATTATTGGATAAAAGATTAAAGAGTTACTACAGTAATATTGATATACAATTCACACCTAGATACTATTTACCAGCATTTATTTATACTTGCTATAACTAAAAGCCTCTATAAAAGAGGCTTTCTAATTCAATGTCGAGGTGGCAGGATTCGAACCTGCGACCCCCTGCTCCCAAAGCAGGATGGATTGGTTATTTAGGTAAATATAATACTTGATTTCCATTAAACATAATATCATCAATATGTCCTGCTATATTACTATCATTTGTTAATAAATGCATATGAAGATACGTCGTATGGTGAGTAAATATAGCCTGATGATGTTTTGAATAGAAACCTAATATTTGAATTGGAGTATCCTTTAATATCCCTGAAAGTCCTGAATTTACATGTTTTTCATGACTATGCTCTGTATCACCCTCAGGCCAATTAATAATATGCCAATCTACACTTGGAATGAGACCTTCGATCAAAAAGGGAAAAGGTTGTTCAATATCTAATGAATATTCTTCTGCAATTAATTCTAGAAAACTTTCAAGATCAGAAACACTTCTAATATTTTTAGGCAATTGAGTTGAATCCCATTTTTCTACCTTTGATTCCACAAATAAGGCAGCTTCATGATTAAAACTATTAGAAATTTCAATGCTTCCATCTACATTTTCTTTAGAAATATACGGCACACTATCTATAATTAATATTTCACCTTTTAAATCTGTTAAAGCACCAAGACCATAAATATGTTTTTCATTCTCAAAACTATTTAAATCAATCCTAGCTGTAAGATTACCTTGGTGCATCATTTCAAATAGTGCACCATAAACACTTACATCAGGATTTTTTATTGTTGAGCAGCTTGTCATTAGTAATGCATAAATAATTATTAAACTATATTTAATCATAGCAGAATTTACAAAATAAAAAAGCCTCTATAAAAGAGGCGTCTAATTTATTGTCGAGGTGGCAGGATTCGAACCTGCGACCCCCTGCTCCCAAAGCAGGATATTTTATATTTACAAAATAAATAATTACAATTTATTACATTTGCAATATCGTTTTATTAATTAAATTTCTAAATGTTTTTAATTAAAAAAAGGTGTTTATGAAAAAAGTATTAGTTACTGGGATTTCTGGTTATATAGGTAATCATTGCGCAGCAGAATTATTAAAAAGTGGATATTCAGTGAGAGGTTCTTTAAGAGATTTATCTAAATCTAAAATAACAACTGAAGCTATTAAAAAAGAAACTAATCCAAAAGATAATTTAGAGTTTTGTGAACTTGATCTTCTTGAGGATGAGGGATGGGACAAAGCAATGGAAGGATGCCAATATGTTCTTCATGTAGCATCTCCATACATTAATTATGAACCTAAAGACGAAAACCTATATATAAAGCCAGCAATTGAGGGAACTAATAGAGCCTTGAAATCAGCTAAAAAAGCAGGAGTCAAACGTATCGTTATTACATCATCACTGGTTTCAATGATGGGAGATGCTAATAAATCTATCGATATAAATCATAAATCATGGACAAATGTTAAAGCTAAAAATGTAAGTGCATATATGAAAAGTAAAACTCTAGCTGAAAAAAATGCGTGGGAATTTATTGGAAATCAAAAAAATGATTCAAAAATGGAACTAGTTGTAATTAACCCAGGTCCAGTTTTTGGGCCAACACTTTCTGGAAATTTAGATGGAGCTTCAATGATTTTATTTAAAAAAATGATGGAGGGCAAAATGCCAATGGTCCCTAAAGCTGCTCTTAATATGTCAGATGTTAGAGATATTGCTAAAATTCACGTTTTGGCACTAGAAAATAAAAAAGCAAATGGAAAAAGATTTATTGTTACAACTGAAAAGCCATATAAATTTCAAGAATTAGCTCAAATATTAAAGTCTAATGGTTATAATAAAGTTAGCACAATGCAAGCTCCAAACTTTTTATTAAATTTTTTAAGTAACTTCGATAGAGAAGCCAGAAGTATGCTAGGAGTTATTGGTAAAACTTATAATGCTGATGTTAAATCTACAATGACTACATTCAATTGGAAACCTATTGATATAAAAAAAACAGTTCTTGATACAGCTGAGAGTATTACAACTGCTATAAAAATATAGACCTTACATAATAACAAAAAAGCCTCTATAAAAGAGGCTTTCTTAATTCAATGTCGAGGTGGCAGGATTCGAACCTGCGACCCCCTGCTCCCAAAGCAGGTGAAATATTTTCTGTATCATTTAAAAACTAGTAAAATCATAGATAGAAAACACGAAATTGTCCGAATATGGTTCCACTTAAGCCAATTTGTACAATAATTTTCCCACTCAATTCCTGAATCACTTAATGGGTCATTAAATTTAAAATTAGCTAATTTATTATTTAGTGGAACATTCTTAATAGCGGTGCACAAAAACATACCAGTAAGAAAAATCAAACTTGCAAAACCTTCGTATGATAAAACTTTATAAAATATAAAATTTTCTAAAAAAAGTATAAATGCAATAAAAGTAGAAAAAAAGAAAAGTAACATAAACGGTGATTTTAATATTACAGTGTTAATTGAATTCATTGTGCGAATAGCATTTAAAGAATTGATGTTATTTAATGATTGCATAACGAAAAAAGAAAACGCAAAGTATACGCCACCAATGAGTCCAAAACTGATAACTGCTAGCTCATCTAGCCATTTAGTTAAAGAGATTATATCAAATATCATATATAAATTTAACTATCTTAATTAAAACAAAAAAGCCTCTATAAAAGAGGCTTTCTTAATTCAATGTCGAGGTGGCAGGATTCGAACCTGCGACCCCCTGCTCCCAAAGCAGGATGG
>PAKE01000054.1 GCA_002710495.1 Flavobacteriales bacterium | reverse complement strand
TCTTTTGCATTACTTTATCAATCCAAGCACATAATTCTGGCAAAGATTCTTCCTCATTAAATAACGGGACTACTATAGTTATATTCATAATGTTATTTTATTCATTCTTATCACAATGCTCCATTATGTAGTCTTGTACTAGTCCTTCAGAACTTGTAAAATCTCTTGTTGGATCATTTTTTTCATAGTACTTGAAAGCTGCATTTAAATATCTCTTTATGCAATCCCTATATTCTACGCCACCATCATCAAACTTAGCAATTGCATCTACACAGGAACAAGTATTAGTATTATTAGGTACTAATGCTAGTAACGAAACATAAGCAATAAATATACCTATAATTATATATCTAGTTCTTTTTTGGAAATATGGAATCCTAAACATCAGATACAGACCTAAAGGAAAAACTAAAACTTGTAAAATCTTTCCTATAGTTGTTTGATGCCAAGGTTTTTTATCTTTAATCATTAAGTATATTCCTATTGGCCAAAGTATTACATACATCATTGAGGCAAGAAAACTTCTTTCTTTACCTTCTCCATACACATTATTATTCTTATCAGATAATTCTTCTAAATATTCGTGACAAAATTTGCATTTTCTTGCTTCTTTATTAATCTCCTCTAAACAAAAAGGACATTGCTTTACATCTTGATTTGTAATAGTATCGTCCTTTATAATAGCAGACTCAAGTGGTTTATCTTGTGATAAAAATACATCTTTAGTAGAATCTAAAATTACTTTTGAAGTTTCTAAATCTTCATGTATAATATTTTCTGTTTTTTTAACAAAAATAGAAATAATTAAAGAATAAAGAAATCCCATAAAAGTACCCCCTAGCGTTCCCAGTATCATCATCCAATGAGGTTGCATAAACTTACTTGTCATTTGCAAAGCCTTATCCAATCTCTCATCTGATATTTCAGGGTCTGATTCCAACATAGATTGCTCAGTAATCTTCATTATCTCACTCAAAGAATTTGGATCAAGGTAAGAAATATAGATGAACTGATAGAAAGCCATGATAATTGAAGAGAAGAAGGCGACAGTAGTTCCTAGCTTTAATGATTCAGCATAAGTAATAAAACCATTATTATTAATCTCTCGATACTGAATAATCGCATAAGTAATAAATGCAATAGTTATACCATTATTTAACAAATTAGGAATAACTGATTGTTTATCATCAGCACCTACTGACCACATAATGACTGCAATAGCAACTAAAAATAAGCCCAAAACAGCACCATAATTCATTGCAAATTTTCTAGTATCCATCTATTATATTATAAAATTAATTTAGGCAAATATACACAAAAATAGAAGTGAGAAAATGTTTTGAAAAGAGAAGAATAATATTATTTTTGCCGGTAAGGGTAAGTCTTGTACGACCAGCTCCCTATTAACTCCCCCAGGACAGGAATGTAGCAAGGGTATTAGGTTGTAGCGGTGCGATATAAGTAGCTTACCCTTATTTTATGCCATAAAAAAACTATTAAGTATAATAAAATTTAAATATCATGAAATTCTAATCCAATTATTCCTTTCTTTGGCATAAGGTATATATGATTTTAGAATATTTTTATTTTCTTCTTTTTCTAGGTTTTCATCTTCTTCCAATAATTTAATAGCTACACTTCTAGAATACTCTAAAATATTGCTATCTTTTACTAAATCTGCAATTTTAAATTGCAACGCTCCAGATTGTTTGGTTCCCATCATATCTCCTGCTCCTCTCAAACGTAAATCTACCTCAGATATCTTAAATCCGTCAGAAGTTTCTACCATGGTTTTCAATCTTTCTTTTCCTTCATTACTTATTTTGTTTCCACTCATAAGTATACAATACGATTGTTCTGCTCCCCTGCCTACTCTACCCCTAAGTTGATGCAACTGAGAAAGACCAAAACGCTCAGCACTTTCAATAATCATTACAGATGCATTCGGAACGTTTACCCCAACTTCAATGACTGTAGTAGCAACCATAATATCAGTTGTTCCATCCACAAATCGTTTCATCTCATATTCCTTATCTTCTGCTTTCATCTGTCCGTGAACAATAGAAACTTGGTATTCCGGTAGAGGAAAATCCCTTACTAAAGTTTCATATCCATCCATTAAGTTCTTATAATCTAATGTTTCACTCTCTTTTATAAGAGGAAAAACAATATAAATCTGCCTTCCTAATTTTATTTGTTTCCTAATAAAACCAATTACTTTTAATCGATTAGAATCTGTTCTCCACACTGTTTTCACTTCTTTCCTACCTGGGGGCATTTCATCAATTACCGAAACCTCCAAATCTCCATACAAGGTCATGGATAAAGTTCGGGGGATAGGAGTTGCCGTCATCACCAACACATGTGGAGGATAGTCGTTTTTCTTCCATAATTTTGATCTTTGAGATACTCCAAACCTGTGCTGCTCGTCAATAATTACTAAACCAAGATTGTTGAATTTTACTTTATCTTCTAAAAGTGCATGCGTACCGATAAGGATATTTATCTCTCCATTTTCTAATTTTTCATGCAATTCTATTCTCTGTTTAGTTTTACTAGAACCTGTAAGCACTCCTACTTCTAAATTCATATTTTTGGTAAAGTCCGAAATAGTTACCAAATGTTGTTGTGCCAATATTTCGGTTGGTGCCATTATACAAGCCTGAAATCCATTATCCACCGCCATAAGCATGCTCAAAAATGCCACCAAAGTTTTACCACTCCCAACATCCCCTTGTAGTAATCGGTTCATTTGAGCAGATCCCTGAACATCTTTTCGTATTTCTTTCAGCACTCTTTTTTGCGCACCGGTAAGTTCGAACGGAATATGATTATTGTAAAACTCATTAAAATTATCTCCAATAATGGGAAAAGGATATCCTTTTAGTTTCTTTTTTCGGATTAATTTCAGTTTCAATAAATGCAGTTGTAAAAAGAAAAACTCTTCAAATTTCAATCTTTTTTGCGCCCGTATAAAATCATTGTTGTTTTTAGGAATATGGATATTAACCAAAGACTCCTCTTTTGAGGGTAAATTCAACTCCTTAATTATTTTCTCAGAAAGAGTTTCTTCAATATCGTTTTTAAGTAACGGAAGTAAATTCTTTATCAGTTTTAAAATCCCTCTGCTATTCAATCCTTTTGTAGAAAGTTTTTCGGAAGAATGATACACCCCCTGTAAACCAACATGTGCTTTTTTATTATAGTCTTCCCACAAATCTGTTTCCGGATGAACAATATTAAAAGTGTTCTTAAATGCAGTTGGTTTACCAAAAACCAGATATTCAGTATTGATTTTTAAACTGCTCTTTATCCACCTTGTACCTTTAAACCAAACTAATTTTATTAGTCCTGTATCATCTTCCAGATGTGCAATTAATCGTTTTGCTCTACCTCTACCAATATATTCAAACTTCATTATTTTTCCTTTTATTTGTACAAAAGGTAAATCATCAACAATTTGAGAGATCTTAAATATTTTACTTTTATCCACATATCGGAAAGGGTAATAAGTAAGTAAATCTCTATAAGTAAAGATTCGTAATTCTTTTTTCAGTAAATCGGCCCTAGCAGGGCCAACACCAGCTAAAAAATCTATGGGATTACTTAAAAGTTCCATGAGCTAAAAGTAAATACATTTTTTGATTTACAAGCAATTTAATAAAAATTGAAATTGAAATTTTTAACATTAAAATGAACTATTAAAACTCCTATATTTGCGATATGTTAAAACTAAAAGAATTTTATGAAAAGATACCAGAGGTATTTAAAAACAAATATTTTATTGTTGGTTTTTTGTTTATAATTTGGATTAGCTTTTTAGATGAAAATAATTTAGTTTCACTGAATCAACAGATAAATACATTAGAAGAGAAACAAGAAATAATTGAAAGTTTAAAAAATCAGATAAAAGAAATTGAAGATAAATTAGAACTACTAAACAATGACCAGAAAGAATTAGAAAAATTTGCTAGAGAAAACTTCTTAATGAAAAAAGAAAATGAGGATATAATACTAATCAAATAAAATTTAGATGAGTAAATTGTTTGATAATTTTAGAAAAATAAGTCTACATGAGTGGAACGAAAAAATAATAAAAGACCTAAAAGGATCTGATTACAAGGAGAAATTAGTCTCTTTAACAGATGGTATAAAAATTAATCCTGTATATTCAAACGAGAATACAGAAAGAATATACCCAATAAGTTTTCCTGATGATTGGATTTCTTTTCAGGAAATTGATGCAACTCAAGCAAAAACTGCAAATCAGAAAGCTCTACTATCACTTAATAATGATGTTTCCGGATTATCGTTCAAAAATCCAAATAATTTAGATCTTTTACTAGAAGGAATATTGGTTAATGATATTGCAATTAAATTTACTAATTACCATGCCAATTTTATAAATGAATGGAAATACTATTGCGATGCAAATAATATTACTATAACAGCTATTACTGATGAAAACACGATAATTCCGGAAGGAAAAACTTCAAAAGAACAAATAAATTCTGCTGTAGAATTGGGAGAAAAACAAGAAGGAGATATTTACTTTCAATTTGATGTAGGAAGTAATTTCTTCTTAGAGATTGCTAAACTAAAAGCCTTTCGGATTTTATGGAAGAATAAAACTGGAAAAGATGCTTTTATCTTTACTCAGACATCAAACAATAATAAGGAAACAGAATTTGAATACAATAATTTAATCCGAACTACAACTGAATGTATGTCAGCAATATTTGGAGGGTCAAACGGAATTTTAATTCATTCTTTCTCTAAAAAACCTTCTGACTTTTCTGAAAGAATTGCCAGGAATCAGCATACTATCCTAAGAAAAGAAAGCTATTTAGATAAAGTAAAGAACCCAACAAAAGGATCTTATTATGTAGAATATTTGGTTTCAGAACTCTTAAAAGGAAATGATATTTGTGAAGTTAAAAATACAAAAAAATATATTTCAGAATGGAAATCTGCAGAAGGCATTACAATAAAATCAGAATATAACATAGAAGACTTAAAGGATGTAGAGCACACAAATTTTGTTGCAGGAATCGCTCCTAATTTAAGAGGTCCTTATTCTACAATGTATGTGATGAGGCCATGGACTATCCGGCAGTATGCAGGATTCTCTACTGCTGAAGAATCAAATGCATTTTATAGAAGGAACATAAAAGCAGGACAAAAAGGGCTTTCTGTTGCATTCGATTTAGCAACACACAGAGGATATGATTCCGATCATGAAAGAGTTGTTGGTGACGTTGGTATGGCTGGAGTAGCAATTGATTCTGTAGAGGATATGAAAATTCTATTTAATGAAATACCACTTGATAAAATGACTGTTTCTATGACTATGAACGGAGCTGTTCTACCAATACTTGCCTTTTACATAGTTGCAGCTGAAGAGCAAGGTATTTCACCTCAAAAACTCAGTGGCACTATTCAGAATGATATACTAAAAGAATTTATGGTGAGAAACACTTACATATATCCTCCAAAACATTCTATGAGAATTATTTCAGATATATTTCAATTTACTTCAAAAGAGATGCCAAAATTTAATAGTATCTCTATTTCTGGATATCATATGCAAGAAGCTGGAGCGACTGCTGACATTGAACTTGCTTACACACTATCGGATGGTTTAGAATACATAAGAACTGGGTTAAAATCAGGTTTAAAAATAGATGATTTTGCTCCAAGACTTTCATTTTTTTGGGGAATTGGAATGAATCATTTTATGGAAATAGCAAAACTAAGAGCGGGAAGATTACTTTGGGCTAAAATTGTAAACAAATTTAATCCGAAAAATCCAAAATCAATGGCATTAAGAACTCATTGTCAAACTAGCGGATGGAGTCTTACTGCGCAAGATCCTTACAATAATGTTAGTAGAACAACTGTAGAGGCATTAGCTGCGGTAATGGGAGGAACTCAAAGTTTACATACTAACGCGCTTGATGAAGCTATTGCTCTTCCCACTGATTTCTCAGCAAAAATTGCCAGAAACACACAAATATATTTACAAAAAGAAACTGGCATATGCGATACAGTTGATCCATGGGGAGGATCATATTATATAGAAAAACTGACAGAAGAACTTGCTGAAAAATCATGGAAACATATACAAGAAATTGAAGAATTAGGAGGAATGACAAAAGCCATTGAAACAGGAATTCCGAAAATGAGAATTGAACAAGCTGCAGCTCGTAAACAATCTAGAATTGATAGTGGTAAAGACACAATTGTTGGAGTAAATTCAAATCAATTAGAAAAAGAAGATATAGAACTAGAAATACTAGAAATAGATAATACTTCTGTAAGAACTACTCAGATTGAAAGAATTAATAAAACTAAAAAAAATAGAGATTCTGAAAAAGTAGTTTTATCTTTACAAAAACTGATACAATCGTGTAAAAGTGGCAATGGAAACCTACTAGAATTAGCAGTAAACGCAGCCAGAAACAGAGCTACACTTGGAGAGATATCAGATGCAATGGAGGAAGTTTATGGCAGATATGTTGCAAAAAACCAAACAATATCAGGAGTATATAAAATGGGAATAGAAAATAACGATATCTTTAAAGAAGCACTTGATTTCTCAGATAATTTTGCAAAACAATATGGAAGGAGACCTAGAATAATGATTGCCAAAATGGGGCAAGATGGACATGATAGAGGATCAAAAGTAGTAGCTACATCTTTTGCGGATTTAGGTTTTGATGTTGATGTAGGTCCTTTGTTTCAAACTCCTGAGGAAGCTGCAAAACAAGCAGTAGAAAATGATGTACATATTATTGGAATATCATCTTTAGCTGCTGGTCACAAAATACTAGTTCCAAAAGTAATTTCTGCCTTAAGAAACTTTGGTCGAGAAGACATATTGGTAATTGCTGGAGGTGTTATCCCAAAACAAGATTATGATTATTTATTCAACACTGGGGTAAGTGGAATATTTGGTCCAGGAACAGTAATTGCTGAATCAGCAATAGAAATATTAAAGAAATTATTAAAAAAATAATCAAGAAAATTAAATTCCCTAATTCTCTGGATCAATAAATTCTAAATGTTGACAACAACTCGGCAAATCATCATGTGCTTTTCTATTTGCTTTTACATCATCAGCATCATAACCTATATTTGAGATTATTGTTCTAATATTTTCTACAGAATTCTTTTTTGTTTTGAAAGTAACATTTAGGACCTGAGTTTCAATATCTAAATTTACTGCTGTTACTCCTTTGGTAAATTGCATTTCTTTTTCAATAAGATCTTTACAGCAAGTACCCTCACATTCCGCAGAAGTTTTAATTTGAACGGTTTGTTTTTGTGAATATAAATTAACTGTAATCACATTTATTAAAAAAAAGATTATTAATTTTCTCATAATTAGTTTATTTAAATTATTATTTTATTTTATATCTTAATCCTGTATAAATCATTCTTCCCATTATTGGAGCATAAATAAGAGACGCATCAAAAGCTGATGAAGTAGGATTGGCAGCATCAATTATTGGATTCTCTTGAGTGTAACTCAAAAGGTTTTCTCCTCCAACATAAACACTAAAATCTTTAAATTTCTTTGTCACTTGAGCGTTTATTAAGTAAAACGGATCAGACATGTGTTCTGATCTAAAATCTCCGAAAATATCATCTAATTTATAAGACGGCACTCTACTTTCACCTATATAATTCCAAGTAAGGTCAAACATCCATTTGTCAAAATTTGTAGCATACGACATATTTACAAGTGCTCGATTTTTGGGTGTTAATGGAGATATCTTTTCTTCACCATTATAAGTTGTATAAACATCATTAATCTTATAAGCTGCTTTCACATCAAATCTATCAAATAACTCGTACATAATATCTGCTTGTATGCTATTTGCATAAGAAGCACCATCCAAATTATAAAAAGAAAGTTCTGAAGGTGTTTCAATATCTACAACAACTTGATTTTCAAAATCAGTTCTATAAGCATCTAGATTAATAGTACCTTCTCTCCCATTTAAATAAAAACAATAAGTAAGATTCGCTCCGTAATTCCATGCTATTTCAGGATTAAGATCCTCAACTAAATCAATGGTTCTACCAGAAGCAAGAAAAGAGGAGTTCTCTGCAAATACGTTTGCAATTCTAAACGCTCTACCAGCAGAGAGTCTGAAAGCTGTTTTTTCATTCGGATTGTACTTCATATTTAATCTAGGAAGATAATTAAACTTTTTAGTATTATTATAATAGTCTGCTCTAATTCCAGTAGTTATATTAAAAAAATCACCCGATTTAAAAGTATACTCAGAAAAAAGACCCGACATTAAATCTAATCTTATTTGATTATTAAAAGGATTGTTTATATTTCCAGAAAAACTTTCTGTATATCTATCCGCATACTGGCTAAAACCATATTTGAAGATATTATTTGTGTTATTGATATAAGTTTGTCGAATGAAATTTAAATAAGCACTTTCTTGTAGAGCCTCATAATTATTCTTTCCAAAAATAGCAGTTTGATTATGTAATTTAAAGGAGGTTTGTAATCCTGCACTCTTACCAGGTGTGTTTGGTTGAATAGCTCCAAACTTAGAGAATATCTCGTATAAATAATTATTAATATTAACAATATATCTATCTTCTATAGGAACAGAAGAGATTTGACCTCCTAATCTTTCTTCTATTAAAGCTTTTGCAATAAATTGCATACCATAATTAGGATTACCTTTATATTGCCATCTATTCAATATACTAACATGTTTCACTTTGGGATCATCTAAAAATTTATCTCCTGTATGGTGATCAGTATGTGTTGTATGATCATGTGTAGTTCCTCCATGATGATCTATCTCTCTATCAAAGTATGAAATATGTGTAAATAGATTAGATTTCCAATCTCCATTTTGTTTTAATAAAAGTAAATTATTATCTAATTTACCTTCTTGATTTACATAGGAATTCCAAAACAATTTTGGAGCAGATTCTGGTTTGTAATATTCTAAATTTATTTGTCCTGTTAAAGACTCAAAGCCGTTTACAACTGATCCACTTCCTTTTATTATTTGTATGGATTCAATCCAAGTGCCTGGAACATAAGAAATTCCGTAAGAAGACGCGATACCTCTGACAAGTGGTATGTTTTCTTGTGTAATTTGAGCATAAACTCCATCCAGACCGAGCATTTGTATTTGTTTTGCTCCTGAAACTGCATCTGTAAACACAACATCAACAGTTGCGTTTGTACTAAAACTTTCCGACAAATTACAACAAGCTGCTTTCTCTAACTCACCTGTTGAAATAGTTTGTACATTAATAGGATCTAAAGTAGAAATTTGAGTTGTATTTACCTTTCCTTTAACTTCTACTTGTGAAATCTTAACTGAACTTTCTAAAACAATATCATAATTACCCCATTCTTTTATCTCTTTTTTATAGCTTTGATAACCTATAAAAGTAACTACCATAGTAGCAGGATAACTTTCTGGTTCTGATATGACATAAAAACCCTGTTCGATGGATGTAGTTCCAGTATTAGTTCCATCCCAAACGACATTTGCTCCAGGAAGTGGACTTTCTTCACCAGTTGGAAGTATCTCAACTACCCTACCTTTTATTTGTTGTGCTTTTGTATTTATTGTTGCAATAAGCAACATTAAAGTTAAAATTATTCTTTTCATTTTATTAATATTTACTTTGGATTAAATTAAATCATACAGAATTTGTTTGTATGCACTTAAACTTAATCCTATAAAAGAAAAGATTGTATTTCTGGTAATATTGGTTTTGTCAGCAGAGGCGGTGATTCTGACTGAAAATGAGTAATTAAATTATGATTTACAGATAATCTGAATAAATTATTTTGAGTTATCTTAAAAAGAAAAATCTCTTTGCAATCTGTAATCTTTTGTTTTTGTGAAACTAGTGTTTCAAAAGTAAATTGCAACAGTTCAGTATCTTTCTCACAACCATCTGTTGTTGGACAACATGATTTTTGCATTTTTTCTCTCTTACAACAGGACTCCTTTTCTGTATCTATATTACAAGATATTTGTTTCTCGGTCTTATAATTTGGAACTTCATCTCCTAGGTACAAAGAAAACCCTTTATCACAATTCATTTTAGAAATATGAGACCCTATAGTTAAAAACATAACTAGTACAGCTACAATCAATACACATATATTTTTTAGAATTTTCATAATAATCTGCAACAAAAATACAAAACTTTGTTGACAACGAACAACAATGAAGAAAATTGCCTTAGATTTATCCCTCTAGAAAGTTATAAAAAATCTAAAAAGAGAGAATTGTTTTCTTAATAATCTCTACACATTCCATTAATTGTTTTTCTGTTATAACTAATGGAGGAGCAAAACGAATAATATCTCCATGAGTAGGTTTTGCAAGCAATCCATTGTCTCTTAGTTTAAGGCAAACATCCCAAGCTTCTTTCCCGTTTTTAGGTTTGATAACAATAGCATTTAACAACCCTTTTCCTCTTACTAAGGAAATCATGTCATTTTCAAAATTATCCAATTCACTTCTAAGTATTTTTCCTAAACGATCTGCATTATCAGCTAATTTTTCTTCTTTTATTACTTCAAGTGCTGCAATAACTACTTTATTAGCAAGTGGATTACCTCCAAATGTAGAACCATGCTCTCCTGGCCTAATACACATCATGATCTCATCATTTGCAAGTACTGCAGAGACTGGAAACACTCCTCCAGAAATCGCTTTTCCTAGAATTAAAATATCAGGTTTAACATCTTCATGATCTACCGCTAATAATTTTCCAGTACGAGCAATTCCTGTTTGTACTTCATCTGCAATAAACAATACTCCTGCCTGTTTACATAAATTATAAGCTCCTTTCAAATAACCTTCATCTGGAACAAAAACACCCGCCTCACCTTGTATAGGTTCTAGCATGAACCCTGCAATATTGGGGTCTTTTAAAGCTTCTTTTAAAGAGGTTAAATCATTATAAGGAATGTTGATAAATCCTGGAGTATAAGGACCAAATTCATCTCTTGCATCTGGATCATTACTAAAAGAAATTATAGTAGTGGTTCTTCCATGAAAATTTCCATCACACACAATAATTTTTGCTGTCTCTGGAGCTAACCCTTTCTTCTGATAACTCCATTTTCTACAAAGTTTAAGTGCGGTTTCTACTGCTTCAGCACCTGTATTCATTGGCAATACCTTATCAAAACCAAAATAATCCGTAATGTATTTCTCGTATTCACCTAGAGTATTATTATAAAAAGCACGAGAAGTAAGAGTTAAAATATCTGACTGTTTTTTAAGTGCATTCACAATTTTAGGATGGCAATGCCCCTGATTTACTGCAGAATAAGAAGATAAGAAATCATAATATCTTTTTCCTTCTACATCCCATACTAAGATTCCTTCCCCTTTTGATAATACTACTGGAAGTGGATGATAGTTATGTGCTCCATACTTATCTTCTAATTCTATATATTCTTCTGATGATTTCATTTATTATATTTTGAGATTGCTAAAATATAAAAAAAATCCCCCAACATTTCTGATGGAGGAATTTTAATTATATAATATTTACTCTTGTTATTGAAGGATTAGTTTCTTATTAATTACTCCATTATCTGTAGTAATCTCTAAGAAGTAAACTCCTTTTGTATAAGTAGATAAATCAACT
>PAKE01000053.1 GCA_002710495.1 Flavobacteriales bacterium | reverse complement strand
GATAAAAATATCGTTAGTAATTTTTTCATAAATGTTATTTCTAAAATAAAGTGTATTGGTCTTAAAATACATTTACAAATATATGTAATTAGGGATTATAAAAATAAGAATACAAAAATTTATATTAGAATTAGTTTTTTGTTGACTATTCCATTATCGGTATCTAATTCTAATAAGCAAATTCCTTAAATAAAAAAAGACCTATTTCTAGGTCATTTTTATTTAGTAGCGTGAGGGAGATTTGAACTCCCGACCTCAGGGTTATGAATCCTGCGCTCTAACCAACTGAGCTACCACGCCATTTCGGTCGGCAAATATAATATTAATACATTTTAATAAAAGTATTTTCATACAAATTTATGACCTGTCTTTTTCCTCTAATATTGTAGTGTAATGTTTTAAGCTCCTGAGCAATAAAACAACCAAAATTGTAGCAATCAGTATATTTCTGTAAAATGGACTATCACTAAGTTCATTATTCTTAAAAGATTCCCTAACAATTTCTACAAAAACAAATCCAATAACTGTTGCTAACACTCCTGCATACTCCCTCCTTAAGATGCTTTTTACAGAAAAAGGAATAATTGTTTTAATATAATTTTTACAAGATGGAATAAATGCCGGAACACCTTTAGACCAATTACTATATTCTTCCCCAAATTTTCTTTCCAAGAATTTTTCTTCTGCAAACATGATTCTCTTATAATACACCCAAAACAACAAACTCATAATTACAATAAAATAAATATTATAAGTAAAAACTGCTATTCCAGCCCAAATAAAATAATTTCCAAGATACAGTGGATGACGAACTGTAGAATAAATTCCTGTAGAATTCAGGTAATCTGCTATTTGTTCTTTTGTGTTTCTTCCAGAAGTTCCCTTCGGAGTTGTTCCAATTGTATAGAATCTGATCAGAAAACCAACTACAGATATGCATAAAGCAATATAGTTCCATATTTGTTTTTCAGAAGATAGAGGTTCCTCACTATAGTATATAAATGGCACTGCCAACACAAATAAAATAACAGGAAACTGACCTCTATACTTAAATAAAAAATTTCCTTGTTTCTCCCGAGAATCAACTAATGACATCTATTTTATAATTATTCTGAATTAATTCCTTATTTTGCGAAAAATTTAGATTACAAATCTACAAAAAATAACATCTAACATATTTATTATGTCTTTAATTAAATACTCCTTAGAATATCCTATAAGAACATCTATTAGTTTTTTATATAAAAGATTAAGTACCGCTAGTGGACTTTCCGAATGGTTTGCCGATAATGTAAATATAAAAAATAATATTTTAACATTTTATTGGGAGGGTTCAGAAGAGCAAGCCATAGTATTAAAACACGAAAAAGAAAAATTTATTAGGTATCAGTGGTTAGAAGATGAAGGCGAAGAAAAATATTTTGAGTTCAGTATCCAAATTGATGAAATGACAAAAGATATTGCACTTATTGTAACTGATTTTGCAGAAGATGAAGAGGATAAAGAAGAAGGAATCTTACTTTGGAACAAAGAAATTGGAAATTTGAAGAACGCTTTAGGAATCTAAAAAATCATCTTGTGAAAAAACTTCACAAATTTTTAATCAAGTCTTTCTTACCCCCTTTTATAGCAACTTTTTTTATTGCTATATTTATATTACTCATGCAATTTTTATGGAAATGGGTGGATGAACTAATTGGAAAAGGGTTAGAAATAGATATCATATTAAAACTTATTTTCTATGCTGCAGCTCGTTTTGTTCCTTTAGCCCTTCCAATTGCAATGCTTATTGCTTCGATTATGACTTTTGGAAATATGGGAGAGAAAAACGAACTAGCAGCACTTAAATCTTCCGGTGTTTCACTTAGAAAGACTCTAACTCCTCTTCTGCTTTTTGCTATTGTTATTAGTTATTCTTCATTTCTGTATTCTAATTATATACTTCCTGTAGCAAACCTAAAAAACGGAACTCTACTTTACGATATTCAGAAAAAGAAACCAGCCATTAACATCCGTGAAGGTGAATTTTATAATGACATTGATGGTTACTCAATAAAGGTCGCGGAAAAAGATTCTGAAACGAATTCTCTATACGACATTCTGATTTACGACCATAGCTCACAACAATCCAACGATAAAGTAATTGTTGCAGAAAGTGGAGAGATGAGATTCATAAATAACGGTGAAATACTAGAATTAATTCTTTATAATGGATCCTCCTATATGGAAGTTTTTAATAAAGAAAGAGTACAGAAATTAGCACATCAAACAATTAATTTTCAGGAAAATATAATCCGATTTGATTTGGAAAAATTCGGACTAAAACGCTCTGATGAAAGCATTTATAAAAATCATTATTCAATGATGAGTGTAGATCAACTTAACAAATCAATTGATTCCTTAGAAATTAAATTGACCGAACGTAAAAATTACTTCTCCAAAAGCTATACTGATAAATTGAATCTGAATATTAAAAATACTTATGACTCTACTAAAACAGTAAAAAGCAAGGAATCAGAAAAGGAAATTTATGATTTTGCTATAAATAAAGTTAATTCTACAAAATCAATCCTAAAATCAAATTCAGATGATTTAAAATATCGGCAATCAATTATCAATCGTCATAAAATAGAATGGCACCGAAAATATTCATTAGCAGTTGCATGTATCATATTGTTTATTGTCGGATCATCAATCGGTTCAATTATTCGCAAAGGAGGATTTGGAGTTCCAGTACTTATCTCCATTATTTTGTTTGTATTATACCATGTGTTAAACATGATAGGAGAAAAATATGTCAAGGAATCTACACTACTTCCATATGAAGGAATGTGGTTAGCTAATTTAATATTTTTTTCAATTAGCTTCTTCTTACTTTATAAAGCAAGTAAGGACTCATCTTTATTGGATTTTAGCTATTACAAACAAACTATTAATAATCTTATTTTTAAGCAAAAATTAAATAAAAGATAGTAATTTTGCATTTAAATAATTTCAGATGAATTTTAACACTATAGAGGAAGCAATTAATGATATAAAACTTGGAAAAGTTGTAATTGTAATTGATGATGAGAATCGTGAGAATGAGGGGGATTTTGTAGCAGCTGCCGAAATGGCTACAGCTGAAATGGTGAATTTTATGGCCACACATGGAAGAGGACTTATTTGTACTCCTTTAATTGAAGAAAGATGTGATGAATTAAATCTGGAATT
This sequence comes from Flavobacteriales bacterium, assembly GCA_002710495.1. GTDB lineage: Bacteria > Bacteroidota > Bacteroidia > Flavobacteriales > BACL11. The sequence goes on along the minus strand of PAKE01000053.1, from coordinate 12,485 downwards.
AATGATTGGAAAGAACACTGCAGCTTTTGAAACTCCATTTACTATTTCTGTAGATTTAATTGGAAACGGATGTACAACAGGTATCTCTGCACAAGATAGATCAAAAACTATTCAAGCTTTAGTTGATGAGAATACCCGACCTGAACAACTTGGAAAACCAGGACATATTTTCCCTCTAAAAGCCTTGAAAGGAGGAGTGTTAAGAAGAGCAGGTCACACAGAAGCCTCTATTGATTTAGCTCGTCTTGCTGGATTAAAACCAGCAGGAGTTATTGTTGAAATACTTAATGAAGATGGTACCATGGCCAGAACTCCAGAACTCTTCAAACTAGCAGAAAAATTTGATTTAAAATTTATCACCATTAAGGATTTGATAGAATACAGAATTAAGAATGAATCCTTAATATCTGAAGAAGTGGATGTTCATCTTCCAACAGATTTTGGTGATTTTAAAATGAAAGCTTTCAAACAAATTAGTAACGAACAACTTCATTTGGTTATTTATAAAGGAGAATGGAAAGAGGAAGATAAAGTTTTAGTTCGAGTTCATTCTTCCTGTATGACAGGAGATATTTTTGGCAGTTGTAGATGTGATTGTGGTCATCAACTCAAAGCAGCTATGTCTCAAATAGAGAAAGAAGGAAAGGGAGTTATTGTTTATATGAATCAAGAAGGAAGAGGAATAGGATTACTCAACAAACTTAAAGCGTATGAATTACAAGAAAATGGGAAAGATACTGTAGAAGCCAACCTAGAACTAGGATTTAATGAAGATGAAAGAGATTATGGAATTGGAGCTCAGATTTTACGAGCTATGAATGTTAGGAACATTAAACTCTTATCAAATAACCCAAAGAAAAGAGCAGGACTTATAGGATATGGTATTGAGATTGTAGAAAACATTCCATTAGAAATAAAATCAAACAAACATAATCATTTTTATTTGGAAACAAAAAGAGATAAAATGGGGCACTCTCTTGAAAATTTAGGTGAGTAAGAAAATCATTATATTAGGAATAGAATCCTCTTGTGATGACACTTCAGCTGCAATTATTTCTGATGGATATATCCTATCAAATATTATCGCAAATCAGAAAGTACATGAGAAATATGGAGGTGTAGTTCCAGAACTTGCATCTAGAGAACATCAAAAAAATATTATTCCAGTAGTAGATGCCGCTATAAAAGAAGCTGGTATTAAAAAAGAAGATATCTCAGCAGTCTCATTTACTCAAGGTCCTGGTTTATTGGGGTCTTTACTTGTCGGAAGTTCTTTTGCCAAATCTTTTGCCTTAGGCATCGACATTCCACTCATAGCTATAAATCATATGAAAGGACATATAATGGCTCATTTCATAAAAAATAAAGCAGAAGAAAATAAACAACCAAACTTTCCATTTTTATGTTTAACAGTTTCTGGAGGACATACACAAATTGTATTGGTTAAATCTGTAACTGAAATGATTATAATTGGTGAAACCTTAGATGATGCTGCAGGTGAAGCGTTTGATAAATCAGCTAAGATATTAGGACTTCCTTATCCTGGAGGTCCTTTAATTGACAAATATGCAAGAAAAGGTAATAAAGAGAAATTTACTTTCGGTAGACATAAAGTTGGTAAGTACGATTTTTCATATAGCGGAATCAAAACTTCTATACTTAGAGTTATAGAAAAAGAAATCGATAAAAATCGTAACTTCATAAAAGAAAACCTAGAAGATTTATGTGCAAGTATACAGCATACAATTGTTGAAGTACTTATTAAAAAGATTACAAAAGCATCATCTGAGCTAGGTATAAATGAAATTGCAATTGCTGGTGGAGTTTCTGCGAATTCTTATCTTAGAAAAAGATTAATAGAACTTCAGAAAATACAAAAGAAGAATGTATTTATTCCAAAATTTGAGTACTGTACCGACAATGCAGCTATGATTGCTATTACAGGATACTACCAATTTTTAGAAAAAGATTTTTCTGATCAATCAGTTACTCCAACTTCTAGACTAAAATTGTAATAAAAAAACCCCATCCGAATGGAGGGGATTAAATATTTAAAGAAAAAAGGGGAAATTAACTAGTTTCAAACAACTTTCTCTAAGATAATATTTCCGATACTTTATCAGCTGCTTCTTGTAATAAAATTACCGATTCTACTTTTAATCCGCTTTCATCAATTAATTTTTTAGCTTCCTCAGCATTTGTTCCTTGTAACCTAACAATTAATGGCACTCCTATCTCTCCAATATTATTGTACGCATCTACAATACCTTGTGCTACCCTATCACATCTAACAATTCCCCCAAAAATATTCACTAATATAGCTTTCACATTTTTATCTTTCAAAATAATACGAAATGCTTGTTCTACTCTCTGAGCATCTGCAGTACCACCAACATCTAAAAAATTTGCCGGATTACCACCTGCCATTTTAATAATATCCATAGTAGCCATTGCAAGTCCGGCTCCATTTACCATACAACCAACATTTCCATCAAGCTTAACAAAGTTAAGTCCGTATTCACCCGCTTCTACTTCTGTTGAATCTTCTTCTCTTTTATCTCTTAATTCCTCATAATCTTTATGTCTGAATAAAGAATTATCATCAATGCTTACTTTTGAATCTACTGCTAATATTTTATTGTCAGAAGTTTTAAGCACTGGGTTTATCTCAAATAAAGAAGAATCTGTTTTATCGTATGCTGTATACAGTGCATGAACAAATTTCGTCATTTCTTTAAATGCATTTCCACTCAAACATAAGTTAAAAGCAACTTTTCTGCACTGAAATCCTGTTAATCCGACTTTCGGATCAATTTCTTCCGTAAAAATTAAGTGTGGAGTCTCTTCTGCAACTTTCTCAATATCCATACCTCCTTCCGTAGAGTACATAATCATATTTCTTCCTGTAACCCTATTTAAAAGTACCGACATGTAAAATTCAGATGTGTCACTTTCTCCAGGATAATAAACATCCTCAGCAATTAAAACTTGATTTACTAATTTACCTTCAGCAGAAGTTTGTGGTGTTATTAAATGCATTCCTAAAATGTCATCTGAAATAGATTTTACTTCATCAATTGATTTAGCTAATTTTACTCCACCTCCTTTACCTCTTCCTCCTGCATGTATTTGAGCTTTTATTACCCACCAACTAGTTCCTGTTTCCTGATTAAGTTTATTTGCAGCTGTTACCGCATCTTCAGAAGTAGAGGCAACTATACCTCTTTGTATTCTTACTCCAAAACTATTTAAAAGCTCTTTTCCTTGATATTCGTGTAAATTCATTTTTAAGATTTTAGTTGTGCAAAAATATAGGAATCAAATAAAATACAATCTTTATTTAAGAATAAATTCTATTTTTGTAATCCTAAATTATTTATGAAAAAACATCTAATTATATTTCTTTTACTACCACTTATTTCATTCTCTCAATTTACTGAGAAAAAAATATATAATATTAAGAAAATAGAGAAAAATCCTAATATTGATGGAATTCTTAATGATAAGATATGGGAGAAACTTGATATCGCAAAAGATTTTTCTCAATTAGAACCTAATAATGGTGAGAAAGAAAAATATCATCAAAGAACAGAAGTAAAAATGTGTTATGATGACAGGAATATTTATTTTGGAGTGATGATGTATGATAATGCACCTGACAGTATACTAACTGAGCTTTCAAGAAGAGATCAGGAAAATAAAAACTATGATAAATTTGGGCTTTGGATTAACCCTTTTAATGACGGTCAGATTGAATATAATTTTTCTGTCACAGCTGCAGGAGTACAAAAAGATGCTAAATTCTTTGCTAGTGGATCTGACAATACATGGGACGCAGTATGGAAATCTGCAGTTAAAATAAATAACAATGGATGGGTGGCAGAATTTGCTATTCCTTTTTCATCATTAAGATTCTCAAATGATGGTAAACCTTGGGCTATAAATATGGGAAGAACTATTAGAAGATATCGTTCAGTATATAACTGGAATCCAATAGATGCAGAATATCTATCAAGTATCTCTCTTCAAGCTGGTTTAATAGATGGTATTAAGAATGTGAATCCTCCACTACGTCTTTCATTCATGCCATATGCATCAGTATATACAAATATATATGATGGAGAAACAACATTCCCTTACAATTATGGAATGGATCTTAAATATGGAATAAATGAAAGTTTCACATTAGACATGACATTAATACCAGATTTTGGTCAAGTTGCATCTGATGCAGAAATTCTCAATCTCTCTCCTTTTGAGATTAAATATGAAGAGAAAAGGCAATTCTTTAATGAAGGAACAGAATTGTTTAACAAAGGAGGTAACATGTTTTATAGTCGTAGAATACAAGATGATTTAATTAATGCTACAAAAGTATCTGGAAGAACAAAGAATGGCTTAGGATTTGCTACTCTTAATGCAATAACAAATCAAACAGAAAATAAACCTTTAACGAATTATAATGTGATGATATTTGATCAGACATTTGGAAATAATTCATCAATAAGTATGATGAACACCAACATGATACAAAATGGCAGTAATAAAGATGCAAATGTTACAGGATTATTTGCTAAAATCAACAATAATTCAAATACACATACTTATATAGGTAAGATAAATATGAGTCAGGAGTTTGAACAAAATAACATTACTCAAGGTTACTCTGGTATGTTATCAACAGGAAAAATAAGCGGGAAATATCGTTATGATTTATGGAGTTCTTTTGAAGATGACAAATACAATCCTAATGATCTTGGTTTTTTATACTCAAATAACGAAATTAATAGTGGCTTGTCAATCAGTTACAATCAACTAAAAGAAAACAAACGATTTATAAGTTCCAGATTTTCTTCAGAAATCTCCTATGAAACTCTATTTACAGAACAGAAATTTGTTAATCTGAATCTTGAAGTAGAAGGAAGAGTTACATTGAAAAATCATCTTACATTATTCATGAGTACAGATATTAACCCTTACGAAGGGAATGATTTTTATGAAGCAAGAACAGGAGATTTTAATAATCCTGTTAAATTATCGAAATCAATAAAAGTTCGCACACACATCTCAACAGATTACAGAAAAAGTTTTGCTATTGATTTAAGTTTAGGAGGTAAATTAAATCCATTATACGATGGGTACAGTTACCACTGGAGAATATCACCTAGATATAGAATTAATGACAAAGCATCAATTAGATACGTTCTTTCTTTAGAAAATAAATATAACGATATTGGTTTTGTAACAAATGACACCTTACCAATTCTGATATACCCCCCAGAAACTCGATTTGTTTTTGGTGAAAGAGACGTCTTTATGATTACTAATGTTTTAGAGGGGAGTTATATCTTAAATAACAAGATGGACTTCTCAACTAAGATAAGACATTATTGGAGTGGAGTAAAATATAATCAATTTAGTGATTTAGAAACAAATGGATATTTATCTAATACTAATTATTTTAGTGGTCATGACGCAAATTTTAATGCATGGACAATTGACATGGCATTGAATTGGTGGTTTGCTCCTGGAAGCCAAATGAGTATTGTTTGGAAGAATTCTATGCAAGATTATAATGACATATTGACAATAAACTGGTTTGATAATATTAACAATACCTTTAACACGATACCACAAAATAGTTTGTCTTTTAAGATTGTGTATTATTTAGATTATCTTTACCTGCGCAAAAAACAATGATAAAAGCAGAAAACATAACACTAAATTACGGAGAATTAAAAGTATTAAAAGGAGTAAACTTACATATAAAAGAAGGTGAGTTTGTTTCGATAATTGGATCTTCTGGAGCAGGAAAAACTACCCTATTGCAAATTCTGGGTACTCTAGAAAACCCTAATTCTGGTAGTGTTTGGATTAATAATATAGATATAACAAAACTTTCTGATAAGAATCTTTCTATTTTCCGAAACGAAAATATTGGATTTGTTTTTCAGTTTCATAATCTATTAGTCGAATTTACTGCATTAGAAAACGTTTGCTTACCAGCTTTTATAAAGGGAGAAAATAGAAAAAAAGTCGAACAACGAGCTTTAAAACTACTAAAACTACTAAATATTGAAAACAGAAAAGAACATAAACCAAATGAACTTTCTGGTGGAGAGCAACAAAGAGTAGCTGTTGCTAGATCATTAATCAATAATCCGAAAATTATTTTGGCAGATGAACCATCTGGTAATCTCGATTCAAAAAATGCTAAAGATCTTCATAATTTACTCTTAAAACTCAACAAAGAATTAAATCAAACAATAGTTGTTGTGACACATAACAAGAACCTAGCAAATATTACTAGCAGAAAGTTAGAAATAAAAGATGGCATTATTTAATTCAACAAAATTTAATAAAAAAGTCCATAGATTATCAAAATAGTGTAATTTTGCACTTTGATGAGCTATCAAAACCCACAGATTCTATATTTCCTCTTTGCTATAGCAATTCCCATTTTCATCCATCTGTTTAATCTAAGAAAACACAAAGTTGTTTATTTTAGTAACATTACTTTTTTGAAGGAGATTAAATCTGATAAGAAAAAAAGAAACACTCTAAAACAACTCCTTATATTACTTAGTAGAATTTTAGCTATCTCGGCAATAGTTTTTGCTTTTGCAAATCCATACATTCCAAATAACTCTGAAGACATCTCAACAAATAACACTGTCATCTATATTGATAATTCATTTAGTATGGATAATGTTTCTGAAAAAGGGAGATTACTTGATATAGCGAAAGAAAATGCTTTAGAAATTATCAATTCATCTAACAAAACAAATCAATTTTCGATTCTGACAAACAATTTTTCAGCAACAGAAAATTATCCGAAAAACAAAAAAGATTCAGAAGAATTTATATTAAATATCAAATCATCTTCTAAAATCAGAAGTACAGATAATATATTAGATAAAACAAAAAGTATTTCTCCTGAAGATAATACTCTATACATAATTTCTGATTTCCAAAAATCTAGCACAAACCTAAACTCAATACAACAATTAGACACTAACATCTCTGTTGTACTTATTCCTCTTGAAAAAAACTCTAAAAGCAATATCAGTATAGATAGTTGCTACCTTAATTCCCCAATAAATAAAATAGAAAATACCATTAGTCTTTCAACAATAATCAGTAATCATTCTGATAGAGAAATAGAAGATGTAATTGTAAATCTAAGTATCAATAATACTCATAAGACACAGCAAAACATCTTTTTACTTGCAAATGAAAGTAAAACAATAGAACTTAATTTTACATCTGAAAAGACTAAAATAAATAATGGATTAATTAGTATTGAGGACCACCCTATTACTTACGACAATAATCTATATTTTAGTTTTAGAACTGATGAAAAAATAGATATTCTACAAATATATGAATCAGAAAATACAAATATAAGTAAGGTTTTTTCTTCTGAAGAAACATTTAATTACACTACACAAAATATACATCAGATTAACTATAATATTTTAGACAAACAGGATCTTATTATCTTAAACCAAATAAATAATTTTAGTACCGGATTTAGTTCTTTTATAAAATCCTATATCGAAAAAGGTGGAAGTATCTGTGTTATACCTTCAGAAAATGCAAATATCGCATCTTATAATTCATTTTTGAAACAACTTAATACAAATCAATTTAGTACAGAAGAAGTTGGAAATATAAAAATATCAACTCTTAATCTAAAGAATCCTATTTTCAATAGTGTATTTAGTACATCAAAAATAAAAAATAATATAAATCTACCTAGCGTAAGTAATTATTACAAACTACAAGAAAATTCTAAGATTATTAAAGAAAATATCTTCAGACTAGAAAATTCTGATGAATTTTTGAATTCTTACAGGAAAGAAAAAATACACCTGTTTAGTTCTCCTTTATCAGAAGGAAATAATACTTTTAGCAAGCATGCTCTTTTTGTAACTACCCTATTTAATATGGGGTTAAATTCTGTAAAAACAGATGATTTATATTATATAATAAATCAGGATTTAGAAATAAAACTGCCTAAAACTAATCCTCAGAAGGAAAATATTTTTCACTTACAATCAGAGGATTTAGATTTAATATTAGAAAATAATCCTAACTATTTATTAACCCATAATAAAATCAAAAATGCCTCTCATTATAAGTTATTACAAGAAGATCAGATTTTACAAACTATATCTTTCAATTATAACCGATCTGAAAGTAACATAGAACAATTTACAGAGGAAGAACTAGATAATTTTATAACATTAAATAAAACAGACAATGTAAAGATGTTTTCTTCTGATATCAGTATAAATCAGAACATGGAAAATATCAATAAAAACAAAGAATTCTGGAAAGTATTAGTTTTACTTTCTTTATTATTTATAACAATTGAAATACTCCTTATCAAAACTATAAAAACATGAATTTACTAATTAAATCAGCACGAATAATTGATGCTAATTCCAAACATCATAACAAAACCTGTGATATATTAATTACTGATGGAATTATTACAAAAATTGCAAAAAATATTACTGAAAAAGGATCAACCGAATTTTCTGATAAAAACCTACATATTTCTACAGGCTGGATGGATATGCACTCTAACTTCCGTGAGCCAGGATTTGAATATAAAGATGATCTGAAAACAGGAATAAAATCTGCGATAAAAGGAGGGTTTACATCTGTATTACTAATGCCTCAAACCGAGCCAGTAATTGACAGCAAATCACATGTGGAATACATTAAAAACAATACAATAGGAAGTGTTGTAGATGTTCATACATCCTCTTCAATAACAAAGAAGATGGAAGGAAACGATTTAGTGGAAATGCACGACATTAACTCTGTAAATTGTCGAACTTTTACTGACGATAAAAAATCCTTACAAAGAAATGAAGTAATGAAATTAGCTCTACTATACAGCAAGGATCTTGACGGACTTATTATGAACTATCCTAACGACAAAAGTATCTTTAATAATGGAAAGATGAATGAAGGAATAACTAGCACTAATATGGGATTAAGTGGTATATCAAATATATCTGAAGAAATAATGGTTGATAGAGATATAAATCTCGCAAAATACACTGAAGGAAACTTACACCTTTCTTACATATCCACAAAAGAGTCCGTCAATAAAATAAAAATTGGAAAAAAAGAAGGAGCAAACATCACAGCAGATGTTTCAATCAATAACCTAGTTATGACAGACGAAAAAGTAAAAACTTTTGACACAAGATACAAAGTACTTCCTCCACTAAGAACTAAAAAAGATAATTCAGCTCTAATCAAAGCGTTAAAAAACGGAACAATTGATGTAATTTGCTCTGATCATTCACCAGAAGATCAGGAAAACAAGAAAACAGAATTTGACAATGCTGCATTCGGAATATTAGGACTAGAAACTCTTTTTGGACTTTTAGGGAAACACATAAGTTCTGACTTAAGTATATCTGAAATAATAGAGAAAATATCTACAAATCCAAGGAAAATAGCACTAAAAGAAGAGTTAAAAATTGAAGAGGGGGAAAAAGCAAATATCACCATATTTAATCCAAAGTTAGAATGGGAAGTAATAGAATCTGATATAAAATCAAAATCAAGAAACACACCCTTTATTGGAGAAAAGCTAAAAGGAAAAGCTGTAGCTATTTATAATAATAATCAGTTTGTTATTATTGAATAAATTCTATAGTTTTATCTACAACTATTTGTAAATCTGATGGTAATTTATTGGAATTACAAGGATGTGAAGCCCCAAAAACATTGTCAGCATCTTTCACTATAAATAGTTCTGAACAGGGATTCCATCTATGTAAATCATAAGCTTCTTTTACATCAACTGATGGATCCGCATCTCCATGAATAACTAATTGAGAAATTGTTAAATTACTAACTGAATTCTGAATATCTAATCTTTCTTTATTTTGTTCGCAATCATTATATAACTGAATGTATAACGGCATGTTTTGTTTGGTTCTTCCATTATAAACAAATGATACTCCTTTCTGTTTCCAGATTTCTACTCTATCCGAAGAAGCTCTATTTAAGAAACTAGAAGGAGAAGACCAACTTATTACTCTTTTAACTCTTTTATCCTCAGCTGATTTCAGCATGGAAACACCTCCTCCTCTACTGTGTCCTAAAAGAGTAATATCCGATATATTTAAATTCTGAACGGACCAACCTAACACTAAAGACAGATCATTCAATTCTATAGAAAAATTATTATTTCCAAATGCTTCTAAATCATTAAAATTTAATGGATCAGTAATAGTTGTTCCATTATGGGAAAAATTAAATTTCAAGAAAGTAAATCCGTTTTCAGCAAAGATCCTGGATATTAGATTAAAACATCCCCAATCCTTAAAACCTTTAAATCCGTGTGAAAAAATTATCAATTTATTATTACTTTTCTTAGGAAAAGTAATATCCATTAAAATTTTCTTCTGATTACTTCCTTTTATTATTTCTATACTCTTTTTCATATTACATTAGTTCATCTAGTTCTAACCATCTAGAACTTTTTTTATCTATTATATTTACAATATCTGAAAGTATTTTACTATTTTCAATAATTATTTCTACATCTAAATTAGGGTTTAATAAGGATGACTCCAACTCTTCTTTCTCTTTTTCTAAAATAGCTATTTCTTTTTCCAACTGCTCGTATTCGTATTTTTCTTTGTAGGAAACTTTTCTTTTCTCTTCAGCTTTTACGGGAGAATATTTTTCCTTTTTTACGGATTTTAATTCTTTCTCTTCCTCTTTTTTTTTCTCTCTAAAGTCTGAATAGTTACCATAAAAATCATCAATTACACCACCACCTTTAAACACAAAAATATGATCGGTTAGTTTATCCATAAAATACCTATCGTGAGATACAATTATCAAACAACCTTTAAATTCCAGAAGGAACTCCTCTAACTTGGTAAGAGTAAGTAAATCCATGTCGTTTGTTGGCTCATCTAAAATAAGGAAATTAGGATTTTTCATCAATACAGTAAGCAAGTACAATCTTCTTTTTTCTCCTCCGCTAAGTTTGCTTACATAAGTATATTGCATGTCTGGAGTAAACATAAAATGTTCTAACATTTGTGAAGCTGATATTTTACTTCCGTTTGCAAGTATTATTACATCTGCAATATCCTTTAAAACCTCTATTACTCTTTTATCTTCTTTTATTTCTATTCCTCCTTGAGAAAAATATCCATAAACTATTGTTTCTCCGACATTTACTTTTCCACTATCAGCCTTTTCTTTTCCAGTAAGGATATTAAGAAGAGTACTTTTTCCTACCCCATTACCACCCAATATGCCTATTCTTTCACCTTTTTTGAAGGTATATGTAAATCCATCTAAAATACATATATCACCATACGATTTATGTATATTCTTTAATTCTAGTATTTTACCTCCAACCCTACTCATTTTAACTTCTAATTTCAGTTCAGATTTCTTTCTTCCAGAATTCGCTTTTTCTTTTATCTTTTCAAAACTCTGTAAACGAGACTTTGATTTTGTAGTTCTTGCTTTTGGAGAACGTCTTACCCACTCCAATTCCTTTTTCATCAGCTTGCCGGCTTTTTCTATTTCTACACTAAAATTATTTTCCCTTTCCTCCCTTTTTTCCAAAAAGTAAGAGTAATTTCCTTTGTGATGATACAATTCTCCATTTTCTAGCTCTAATATGTGGTTACAGACATTTTCCAGAAAATATCGATCGTGGGTCACCATTAATAGAGTTATTTTCTGCTGAGACAAATACTTTTCTAACCACTCAATCATTTCTACATCCAAATGATTGGTAGGCTCATCTAACAGTAATACATCCGATTCATCAATAAGTAAAAGGGAAAGTGACAACCTCTTTTTTTGGCCTCCAGATAGCTTTGCTACCTTATGACTTAAATCTGTGATTTTAAATTTACTAAGAATTTGCTTTATCCTCCTATCATAATCCCAAGCGGAATACTGATCCATAAGTAAAGTTAGTTCCTCTACAGTATTTTGGTTTTTTTCTGAAAAATCGTTGGTTTGATTTACTACTGCCTTTTCATATTCTGCAATTATTTTACTTACTCTACTTTGTGCTGAATCTACCAATTGCTGAATAGTTAAACTCTCATCAAAATCAGAATTCTGAGATAGATAACCAACCTCTATTCCTTTTCTAAAAGTTACTTTGCCTGCTGAGAAAACATCTTTACCAGTAATTATTTTTAACAAAGAAGATTTTCCTGTTCCATTATTAGCTATAAGTGCCATTTTATCTCCTCTACTTAAACCAAAACTTAAATTCTCGAACAAAACTCTCTCTCCATAATCTTTACTCAACTCTTCTACCGATATTAAATTCATCTTACAAAAATACATCTTAAAAAAATGATATTTATCATAACTTAAAATTATTCTGAACTTATATATTTGCAATATATTATTAAAATAAAAATCATGAATCCAATAATTCTATCATTAAGTATTGTTTTTTTACT
>PAKE01000029.1 GCA_002710495.1 Flavobacteriales bacterium | reverse complement strand
AGTGGTGCTACCAAGATTCGAACTAGGGACACATGGATTTTCAGTCCATTGCTCTACCAACTGAGCTATAGCACCATTTTAGATTGCAAATTTAGATTATTTTTTTATTTAGAGAAATATTTTCTAATCTTTATACAAGCAATAAAACATTCGTAAATTTGAAGCCTTATTTATATTGATGAATTTAATAATTGACATAGGAAACACTCTAGTAAAGTATGCTGTATTTAATAATGATCAGTTAGTAGAAATCCTAAAAACCTCTGAGATAGAAACAGGAAAGGTAAATACTCTTATAAAAGAATTTGACATTAAAAATGTCATTATTTCTACAGTAAGAAAAGAAATGAACTGGAATTTGGATGTTGAAGTGATTCATCTCTCCCATAAAACTAGTTTACCAATTAATTTGAATTATAAAACTCCTGAAACTCTGGGTAAAGACAGAATTGCGAATATTGTTGGAGTTTCATATGAATATCCTAATAAAAATGCAGTTGTTATTGATGCGGGAACTTGTATTACCTATGATTTTATTAATAAAAACAAAGAATATCTAGGAGGTAGAATCTCTCCTGGATTAGAAATGAGGTATAAATCGTTAAACGAATTTACAGAATTATTACCAAAATTATCTATTTCGGGAGAATCTAAATTTATTGGAGATGATACTGACTCTTCTATTCTTTCAGGAGTTGAGCAAGGAATTTTATCAGAAGTAAATTCATTAATTTCCGGATTTAGAAAAGAAAATGAGGATTTAATCGTTGTAGTGACAGGAGGAGACACTTTTTTCTTTGAAAACGCTTTAAAAAACAGCATATTTGCAGATCAAAATTTAGTTCTTAAAGGATTAAATATAATTTTAAAATATAATGAAGATAAATAAATATCTATTTTTACTTTCACTTACATTAATAAGTGCAAATGGTTTTTCTCAATTATCTACTAATTCTCCATATTCTAGATTTGGTTTAGGGAACTTGAGTAATTCTGTTTCTCCAGAGCAATCTGCAATAGGGGGAACTTCTGTAGTTTTCTGTCATTCTGAAATTATTAACTCAAATAATCCGGCAACTTATTCTACCTTTAAATCAAAATCTTTCTTGTTTTCTACATCTTTAAATGCTTCAGTTACAGATTTTCAAACGAATGATCTGTCACAAACAGAGAGCAATACAAATTTCTCAAATCTTTCTTTAGGATTCCTTGTCAATAAATATATCTCTGTTAGTTCTGGTTTGCGTCCATTTTCAGATATTGGTTATAAATTAGATTATTATGACGCTACTAGTTTGGAAGATACTATTAATATTTTCTCTAATGGATCAGGAGGGTTGAGTAATTATTATTTTGGAGCTTCTGTAAAACTACATGAAAATTTCTCTGCAGGAATAAATGCAAAATATATTTTTGGAGGTTTGAGTAAAAACAGAACAGCAAACTTTAATAATGCATCCATATTTAATACAAGTTCTGTTGACCGAATAAATATTACAGGTATGACTTATGAAGCAGGATTATTATTTAAAACTAATTTATATGAAGATAAAGATGTCTCATTTGGAATGACCTATCAGGATAATTCTGATTTAGAAGCTAAAAGAACTTTAAATGGAACTACTTACGAACTAAATAATTCATCTTTAATCATAAAAGATACTTTTCAGAACTCTACTGAATTAGGCACAGTTACCATGCCATCAAAGTTCTCTGCAGGATTCATGTATTCCTCTAATAAACTGATTTTAGTTGCAAACTATTCTTCTCAGAACTGGAGTGATTATCAACTGAAGTTTGGAGAGGTAATCGAAGAGGATTATTTAGAGAACAGCACTTGTTTTTCTGCCGGATTGCAATATACCCCTGATTATAATTCAGTAACAAAATATTGGAAGAAAATAAATTACAGGATAGGATCTAGGCTGGATAAATCCTACTTAAATTTAAATAATAAGCAGATTTCAGAAAAATCGATTACTTTTGGTCTAGGTCTTCCTGTAAAGAGAAGTAATTCTTATTTTAATATTTCTATGGAAGTTGGAGAGAAAGGAACTACTGAAAAAGATTTAATAAAAGAACAATTTGTAAGGTTTAATCTTGGGGTTACATTTAAGGGGATTTGGTTTGTAAAGAGAAAATATGATTAATAACATAGAATAAAAAAATGAAGAAATTAATATTACTACTTTTTGTTTCAACAATTACTACGAGTGTTTTTGCTCAGACAAATTATGGTTCAGATAGTGCTACTTGTGTCACGAAATATCAGATCTACAGGAATGACTACAAAAACAAAAATTATGAAGAAGCGATTAAAAGCTGGAGGTGGGTTTTGATCAATTGTCCTGAGTTTAATGAATATATTTTTGCAAACGCTCCAAAGATAATTTATTATCAAATAAAGAAGAATGACAATAATAAATTAGCCTATATTGATACCTTAATGATGGTTTACGATCAAAGAATTAAATATTATGGAAAAGAAAATCTAGTATATGGTAAAAAAGGAGTAGACTTATTAAAGTATAATCCCAGTAGATTTTTTGAAGCATATGAAATGTTAAAAGTATCTGTAAGAGCTTTAGGAAATTCAACTGATCCAATAGTTATTGTTTCTTATTTTGAAGCTTTAGATGATGTGCAACGATCTACAGAGGAAGTCACAAAACAAGATGTTTTAGATGCGTATATTGTAGTTTCAGATATAATTTCCTATAATATTAAGAATAATAAAAAATATGCAAAGTATTACGAGAAAGCTCTAACTAATGTGGAGAATATTTTTGCTCCTTATGCTTCTTGTGAAGATCTAATTCTAGTTTTTAAAGAAAGACTTTCATTAGGAACTGATAATATTACTTTGTTGAAGAAGATAACCACTTTGTTGGATAAAAAAGATTGCACAGAAAATGAAGTGTTTTATACAGCAGCTACTCAACTTCATGAATTAGATCCAACTGCAAAATCCGCATATGACATGGGGAATATGAGTATTGCAAAAAAGAATTATGATGAAGCAGTTTCATATTATAATCAAGCGATTCAACTTCAGGAAGATATAGATTACAAAGCTTCTTATTACTTAAAATTATGTTATGCTTATCAGATTAGAGGGGATTATGCTGATGCTAGATCTGCAGCAAATTCAGCAGCTAGTTTAAAACCAGAATGGGGAGAACCATATTTAATGTTAGGCGATATTTATGTTGCTTCAGCATCTAGTTGTGGTAGTTCTAATCTTGAAAGAGGATCGGTATATTGGGTAGCAGTTGATATGTTTAGTAAAGCAAAAAGTATTGATAATATTTTAACGGAGAAAGCAAATAAAAGAATTTCAACTTATTCAAAATATTTTCCATCAAAGGAGGATTGTTTTTTTAATGATATTGAAGCAGGTTCTTCTTACAAAGTAGGCTGTTGGATTGGTAGATCAACTAGAGTGCGAACCAGAGACTAATAATTTGAAATACACTTTTAGTTTGATATTTTCTTTGATAGTTCTTGCTTCTTGTGAGAATTCAGAGTCTAATATTAGGAACTTTATTAATACAGAAAACTTAGCGGTAGAACAACTTACAAATTCTGAGATTATTTATACTGAGAGTGGAAATTTAAAAGTGAAAGTTATGTCTCGAAAAATGGAGAGATTTTTAGAAAAAGAAGAAATAATTGAACTCTCAGNAGATGTGCAGTTTGATTTTTATAAATTAGATAGTACCAATACAAGATCTGTGCTAACTTGCGAAAAAGCTACTATTAATAGTACTACAAATATTATGATTTCAAATAATAATGTAGTGCTGAAAGATTCTGGTAAGAAAGAGTTAAAATCGGAACAACTTATTTGGGATAAGAATAAAAATTTGGTATATACAGAATCAGAAATTACTATTCAGACTGAGGATGAAATAATTAGTGGAGTTGGATTTAAATCTACTCCAGATTTCACGGAATACGAAATTAAAAAAGCGAAAGGAGNTTTTAGTTTAGAAAAATAAAATATGTCAACTATAACTATTGTAATTGTAACACTTTTGTTTTCTGCTTTNTTTTCAGGAATTGAAATTGCTTTTATTTCCTCAAANAGATTAAAGTTGGAGTTAGATAAATCTTCAGATTCGTTTATTTCTAAAACAATTGCTATTTTTTCTAGAGATGAATCTAACTTTATAGCAAGCATGCTTATTGGNAATAATATTGCTTTGGTTATTTTCTCTATTTCAATGACTAAACTTTTAGATCCGTTTCTTAATGAAGTTATATCATCTTCATTTTTGTTGTTATTTACTCAAACAATTATTTCTACAATAGTTATCCTAATTACAGCAGAGTTTATTCCAAAAGCAATTTTCAGAATAAATCCTAATTATATGTTAAAGATTTTTTCTGTGCCTTTAGTATTTTTTTACTTTTTATTATTCCCAATTGTATTTGTAATGATTTCAATTTCAGAATTTGTTTTAAAAAATATTTTTAGGTTGGAGATTAATGAAGTAAATCAGCTATTCTCTAAAATAGATTTGGATGAATATCTAGAAAGTTTAACACAATATACTAATTCAAATTCGGAGAATAATATAGATGTAGAGATGTTGCAAAACGCTTTAGAACTTTCTAATATAAAAGTAAGAGAATGTATGGTCCCCAGGACAGATATGGCAGCTATAAATATTAAATCTTCAGTTGAACAGTTAATTAACCTTTTAATTGAAACCAAATATACAAAGATTCCTGTTTTTAAAGATAATATTGATAATATTATTGGATATGTACATTCTGCAGATTTGTTTAAAAAACCTATAACAATAAAATCTGTTATGTTGCCAATTCCTATTGTGTCGGAAAGTTTAACTGCAAATGAGATGCTAAATACTTTCATCAAGAAAAACAAAAGTATTGCACTTGTTGTAGATGAATTTGGTGGCACATCAGGCTTAGTTACTGTTGAAGATGTAACAGAAGAAATTGTTGGAGAAATTGAAGACGAACATGATATTGCAGACATAATTGATGAAAAAATATCGGATACAGAGTATTTATTTTCCTCTAGAATGGAAGTGGATCAGATAAATAATAAATATAATTTGGAATTACCGAAATCTGAAGAATACGAAACAATAGCAGGTTTGTTTTTATCATTACATGAAGATATACCAGAAAGAGGAGAGTCAATTAAGTATGAAAATAAAGTTCTACTTATTGATTCTGTTGATGAGAAGAGTATTCAACTCATCCGAATAATGGTTAAATAAATAGATATTTGATCTATTTTCATAACTCAAATAACAATTGTATATTCGCAAACTAAATTTAATTTAAGAAAATGGCAGTTTTAGAGAAAATAAGAGAAAGAACAGTTTCAATATTAGTCGTTATTGGAGTAGCATTAATTGCATTTGTTATTAGTCCAGAAGATTTATTAAAATTTTTCAATAATAATAGTAATATAGAAGTTTTTGGTAGTATAAACGGAGAGGAACTTGATCAAGATAAATATAATGAGTACTTAAGCAATTCAAAAACGCAAAATCCAGAAGAAATAGCTCATAAGAACGCATGGGGAGGTTTAGTAAATGAAAAATTAATTTCTGCAGCTGCTTCTGATTTGAATCTTACCGTTACTAATGAAGAGATAAAAGAATTACTTACAGGTTCTATTAATCCAAATAATGTTTCTCTATATTTTAAAAATTTAATTGAAGATCAATTTAACAGATATAAATCTCAAATTGAAGAACGAAAAAGAAATAATCCTAACGATACCTCTACTATACAATATGATGATTATTTTGTTGATGTTAATGGGAATTTTAGTGGAGAAAAGATTGATTCTTTTCTAGTAAATCGAGATAAATGGCCTGCAGAACAAAAGCAAGGATGGTCACAATTGGAAGATGAAATATCCAAACAAAGGTTATCTCAAAAGTATCAAACATTAATTGAGAAAGGGATCTATACTACAAATTCTGAAATAGAAATAACATTAAATGAAAGATCTAACGCTAATGTAAAATACATTTCTATACCTTATCCAGTGGAGGAAGTAGATGTTACAGAGGAAGAGATTTTGAGCTATTATGATAAGCACATTTCAGCATATCAGAATGAAGAAGAAACCAGAAATGTAGAGTATGTTACTTTTCCTATAGTTCCTTCTACGGAGGATACTACAAAGACAGAACAGGAGATGATTAAGAAATCTCGTAATTTTGTTATTAATAGTAAATGTAAAATATTATCATTTCAAAAAGAGTCTGATATTATAGACACAAATTTTCTGGATTTAATTAAAAGTCAAGAAGGAACAGTTAAAGGTCCATATCTTATAGATGGAGTATATAGAATAGCAAAATTTTCTGAGAGTATTATTCTATCTGATTCTGTTAAAGAATACACAATAGCATACTTAGATAAAAAAATAGTGGCTTCTGAAAGCACAATAAAGGATTGTAGATATGAAGGGCAGAAATTTATTAAAGCTTCTGTTATCCATGAGGTTATGCAAGAGGATTCAAAATCAAAGAATAAGATTCTTCAATATTGGTGGATATTATTAGATATTGGTATAATATTTGTTTTGTTATATTTTATATATATTAAGAAGAGAGATGTTAAAAGATTTGTACCATACGTTGTATTACTTACAATATTAGTTGCTGTAGCTGGGATTTATTTTGACTCGGAATCAGAAGATGACGCAATGATATTCACAGATAATAGTGCTTTTAAATCTTTATCTGATAGTCTTAACATTCGTTATGATGCTGCTGATGCTGTTAATAATATGCAATTCAATATTAAAGACTTACAAGACTCAAGAGAAATTGTACAGTGGATGTTTGATGCAAATACTAAAGTGGGAGATGTGTCAAATATAACGTATAGATGTGGAGATGATTTCGTAGTAGTTAGTTTATCTGCGATTAACCCTAACGGCGATAAAATATTAGAATCAGTAAGGGATATTATTATACAAGAAATTCAAAATGATCAGAAATTTGATGATATTGCTTCACAATTATCAGGATCCCCAACATTAGAAGAGGCATCTTCTTTATTTAATACTGATACAGTTTATACTGCATCTGAAGTTAATTTTGAAAGCTTAGCAATTAATAATACTATTACTGACGCATTAGATGTTCAAAATTTCGTTGGAGCAGTTAACGCTCTAGATGAAGGAGAAACCTCTCGATTAATAAAGGGGAATAATGCAGCTTATCTTATTTATATAGTTAGTAAAGGTTCTAGAACTGAATACACTGAAGTTGAAAAAGATAAAATAAGACAAGAAAATTTATTTGGAGGCTATTATGAGCAGACACTAAAGATCCTAAAAGAAAATTCAGATATTGTAGATAACAGATCTATTTTTTATTAATAATATAATTTCNTAAAACAAGAAGAAACNCCTATTGGAAGATTGGAGTTTTTAGAGTTTTACCTTAAGATATCCATCCTATAAGAGTTTAGGTTTAGAAAAATAAATATTAGCATAGTAAATGAAACTAGTGAAGACCCACCATAGCTTATGAATGGTAATGGAATCCCTATTATAGGAGCTAAGCCAATAGTCATACTTATATTTATTATCAAATGAATAAAAAGTATGCATGCAACACTATATCCATACACTCTACAAAATTGTGATTTTTGCTTCTCCGCCAAAAATATGATTCGTAATAATAGAGTAGTGAAAACGACTAGGAAAATAAAACTCCCTAAAAACCCCCACTCTTCCCCAATAGTGCAGAAAATAAAATCTGTACTTTGTTCTGGCACAAAATCAAACCTGGTTTGTGTTCCATGTAGAAATCCTTTTCCAGAAAAACCACCCGATCCAATTGCAATTTTTGATTGAATTAAATTATATCCAGCATTTTGTGGATCAAAGTCTTTTCCTATCAAAATATTTATTCTCTCAATTTGATGAGGAGCTAAAAGATGATTATACAAATAACCGGTACTAAAAATTATTACATTTGATACTATAGCAACAATAGATGAGACTTTTAAGCTTCTAACCCTATTAGAAGAGAAATGATAAATAATAAAGATTAGAGATGTAAAAAATATAGCAACTATCGATGGATAAATTAGTAAGGAGGATAATACTAAAGCAAATAGCACTAATAAAATAATTAACACATTTCCTGATAAACCTTCTCTGTAGAAGACCAAAATAAAAGAAGTGAATACTAATGCTGTTCCCATGTCGTTCTGCAAAACAATTAAGAAAAATGGGATAAGTATTACAGTATATTTTCTTGTCATGGATCTAAATGAAAACAGGTTTTTTTTATTAAGGCTAAACATTTTCGCTAAAGCAAGAGAGGTTGTGAATTTTGCAAATTCTGAAGGTTGTATTTTAAAATTACCTATCTTGAACCATGAGTTAGCTCCACCAGTTTCTTCTGAAAAAAACAAGACTGATATCAGTGATATTATAGTTATTCCGTAAAAGACAAACGAAAGCGTATCAAAAAACCTCCAGTCAATAATCAGAATGACAAATGCTACAAACAGAGAAATTCCAATAAATAAAAGTTGTTTTCCATATTTTGTGCTTAAATCAAAAATAGAAGTCGTTATATCGTCATTATACATAGAGGCATAGATATTTATCCACCCAAAAAAAACTAAAAACAGATATAATAAAATAGTAATCCCATCAATCTTACCAAATATCTCTATTGTTTTTCTCATTATTTATTTGTCAAATTTCCGTTTATCATTTTCTCTTCTAGTATTGGTCTAGATATAGTATTATTTAGATATTTCTCAATTACTAATGTAGCAATAGGAGCCGCCCATGTAGCTCCTCCACCAGCATTTTCTACATAAACTGCAACCGCGATTTCAGGTTTTTCTTTCGGTGCAAATGCAATAAAAATAGAATGATCGTCTCCATGAGGATTTTCTGCAGTTCCTGTTTTACCGCAAATAGATATTCCTTTGACTTTACTCATAAAAGCAGTCCCATCAATATTTTCTAATACTTGTTCCATTCCATCAATTACAATTTTGAAATGTTGTGGATTAATAGACGTATGATGTTTTTTAGAAAACCTTGCAGGAATAGTGTCATTGTCAATTCTCTTAATAACATGAGGAATATAGTAAAAACCTCTATTTGCAATTATTGATGCTAGGTTTGCCATTTGAATAGGAGTACAAAGCAATTCCCCTTGCCCAATTGACATGGACAAAATAGTAGAAGATTTCCATCTTCCTTTTCGGTAATATTCATCAAAGTAGGAAGATTCAGGGATAAAACCTTTCTGTCCACTATTAAAATCATTATTTAAGTAATTACCGAAACCAAAACTTTTTACATGTTCTTTCCAAACATCATAAGATTCATAAACAGAATTGTATTTACTGTAAAAAGATTCCCATAGATTGCAAAAATATGTGTTGCAAGACACAGTGATTGCTGATTTCAGATTTACTAAATTTGGGTGTTCATGACATCTCATTATCTTGTTGTTTCCAAATTCGAAACCTCCATTACAAGCAACATGATTATGAACATTTACACTTCCTTCCTGTAGAGCAATAAGACTATTTACAATTTTTAAGGGAGAAGCAGGAGGATATGTTCCGTTTAGAGCTCGATTAAAAAGAGGTTTATTAACATCATTATACAACAAGGAATAATTTTTAGATCTTGCTCTTCCTGTCATCTGTTTTGGATTGTAATTAGGTGAAGTAACTAAGGTTAAAATTTCTCCACTACTAGGTTCAATAGATACAATTGCTCCAATTTTATTTTGCATTAATTTTTCTGAATATTTTTGCAAATCAATATCCAAAGTTGTCGTAATATTTTTTCCGTGAACAGCAAGAGTATCGTGTTTGCCATTATCAAAACTTCCTTGAGTTCTGTTAAGAGCATCTACTAACACCATTTTCATTCCTTTTTTTCCTCTGAGTTGTTTCTCATAAGAAGACTCTATTCCTGTTTTCCCCTCTAGATCGCCTTTTGTATAATACTTCTCATGAGATTTTTCTTCATCTACTTCTCCTAGAAATCCTATTATATGAGCAGCTACCTTAACATTATAATCTCTACTTGTATTTACTCTGAGATAAAAACCTTTAAAGAAGTTTAATTCCTCCTCTATTTGTAGAGAGAATTGAAGAGGAAGTTGTTGTGAAAAGACACTTTCAATATATTTAGAGTAATTTTTCGCATCTTTTAGTTTTGTTCTAACATCTTTTACAGATAGTTCGGTTAATTCACATAATCTTAAAGTATCAAATTCTACTACTTCTCTAGGTATTACCATTAAATCCTTTGATGCTTTATTTGAGACTATTAATTTCCCGTTTCTATCGTAAATCTCTCCTCTTGCAGCTTGTTGTGTTTCTGGTCTTATTGCATTGTTTTTTGAAGATCTCTTATATTCTGAATTAATAATCTGAATATAAAATAACTTTGCAATCAAAATAATTACTACTATAATGAAAATTCCTTTTATTACATTCCTCCTGCTTTGTAGATGATTATTCATTATTACTCTTTTGTTTTAAATGTAAAAAGCTGAAAAACAAGTATGATAATAAAAGTGACAACAGTACTTAAGATAATTTTCATTAGTAAGAAAATTGATATAGATGAAAAATGTTCTAGTAAAAACAAGAATGAATTATGAATAAATATTAGAGTGAGAGCATAGATACTAAATGTTTGAATTCCTAAGTTCTTCAGCCCTAACTTATCTTTATCATCAATTGAGTTTTGTGGAATAAGTATATTGTATAGGTAGGGTTTAATAAATGAAATAAATACTAAGGCAGATGAGTTTATGCCAATATCTCCTTCAAATAAATCTAAAAACAAACCTAGAAAGAAAGCATAAATAATCAGAAACCATTTTTCAGTATTTTGAGGTAGGGTTATAATTAGAATTAAGTACACAAGAGGATTAATATAATTATTAAACTGAACATTATTCAGAAACAAGACCTGTAAAAGGATGAAGAATGGAGCTAGCCATAAATATGAGTAAATATGTTTCATTTTAATTCTTCTAACTCTTCCTTAATTAAGGAGTTAATAATATATGCATTTTTTGCAGTATTCATGTCGTTCAGGAATTTAATATTTACATTACAGAGTCCGTTTTCATTTCCTTTTTTATAAGAAATTACTTTTGCAATATTTATACCTTCCGGAAAGATGGAACTAAATCCATTTGTTTGTATAGTATCTCCAATCTGAATGTTTGCATGATTTGGAATATCATTTATCATAGCGGTCATATAATTATTTGTATTCCATTTTAACGAACCATTTTGTCCGCTTCTTAAATGCCTAACACTAATTGTAGAATTTTGGTTCAAAATAGAAGTTACTTTAGAGAAGTTTTCTGAAGTTATAGAAACAATGCCAATCACTCCGTCATCTACTCTTACTCCCATACCACTTCTTACTCCATCTTTTTTACCTTTATCTATCAATATAAAATTATTCTGTTTATATATTGAATTTTTTATTATTCTACAAGGAATATATTCATATAATATTAAGTTTGTACTTTCCTTTTCTTTACTAAGAATAGAATAGAGTTTTGCATTTTCTCTTTGCAAAAATTTATTTTCATTCTTTAGGCTTAAGTATTGATTTAAATTTGAATAATAACTAAAGATAGCACCAGTATATTCCTGAGTAAAAGATAAAAATTTACTTTGCTGAAATTTATGATTTGAGATAAAAAGGAATAAAGAGAAAGATTCTATTAGAATAAATAATAGAATAAAATGATATATTTTAATAAATCGAAATAAATTTCTCATTATTAACTTTTACTGAATAAGAAAGGAGAATCCAGATGTGTTTTTCAGAGCAATACCAGTACCTCTAGCAACTGCTCTTAGTGGGTCTTCTGCAACATAAACAGGTAATTTAGTCTTCTGAGAAATTCTTTTATCTAATCCCCTAAGCATTCCACCACCACCAGTTAAATAAAGTCCAGTATTATAAATGTCCGCAGAAAGAGCAGGAGGAGTAGTAAATAAAGCATTCATAATTGCTGCTTCAATTGCTTCAATCGCATTATTTAAGGCATTTGCAATCTCTTTATAAGTTACAACTACTTCTTTTGGAATACCATTCATAAGATCTCTACCATGAACAGGAAAATTTGGTGGAGGGTCATCTAATTCTGTCATAGCTGAACCAACATTTATTTTGATTTTTTCTGCCATATTATCTCCTATAGCAATATTATAACGAGTTTTCATATAGTTTTTAATATTATTAGTGAATTCATCACCCGCTATCTTAATAGATTTATCCGTAACAATTCCTCCTAGTGATATGACAGCAATCTCTGTTGTCCCTCCTCCAATATCAATAACCATATTCCCTTCAGGCTCCATTACATCAATACCAATACCAATAGCTGCCGCCATAGGCTCGTGTATAAGCCATACTTCTTTTGCTCCTGCATGTTCTGCAGAATCTAATACCGCTCTTTTTTCAACTTCTGTAATACCTGAAGGTATACAAATAACCATTTTTAGAGCTTGCGGAAAAAGAGTTTTCTTACGGTTTATCATTTTAATAAACCCTCTAATCATTTGTTCTGCAGAATGGAAATCGGCAATTACACCATCTTTTAATGGACGAATTGTTGTTATTCCTTTATGCGCTCTTCCATGCATTTGTCTAGCTCTCTTCCCAAATGCAATAACTTCATCAGTCTTAACATCTTTAGCTACAATAGATGGTTCGTCTACTACAACCTTATCGTTATGAATTATTAATGTGTTTGCAGTTCCTAAGTCAATAGCAATTGATTCTGTCATGAAGTCAAAAAATCCCATAATTTATTTTTTTAATGTTTAAAGTGTCTGTATCCAGTTGTAACCATTTTCATATTATTATTATTGCAATATTCAACCGATAAATTATCTTTTATAGATCCCCCTGGCTGAATGACACATTTTACCCCTTGATTATTTGCAAGTTCTACACAGTCAGGAAAAGGAAAAAATGCATCAGAAGCCATTACAGCTCCATTTAAATCAAAATTAAAGGTTTTTGCTTTTACAACCGCTTGTTTTAATGCGTCTACTCTAGAAGTTTGACCTACACCGCTAGATAAGAGTTGTTTGTTTTTAGCAAAAACTATGGTATTCGATTTTGTGTGTTTACACACTTTTGATGCAAATACCATATCTGACAATTCTTCCTCTGATGGAGATAGCTTGGTAACGGTTTTCATATCATCAATAGTATCTGTATGTAGATCTTTATCTTGATGTAAGACTCCATTTAAAACGGTTCTGAATTGAGTTTTATCTAATTCAACATTCTTTTGCGTTAATATGATTCTATTCTTTTTTGATTTTAAAATTGTAAGAGCATCTGAGTTGTAAGAAGGAGCGATAATTACTTCAAAGAAAATTTTATTTATTTCTTCTGCAGTTTCTAAATCAATTTCATTATTTGTTATTAGTACTCCACCAAAAGCAGAAACAGGATCTCCAGACAGTGCATCTTTCCAGCTGTTAACAAGTTGTTTTCTACTAGCAATACCACAAGCATTATTATGTTTCATTACTATAAAAGTAGTCTCTTCAAATTCTGAAATCAGATTTACAGCGGCATCTACATCTAACAGATTGTTGTATGAAAGTTCTTTACCGTGTAATTGGTCAAACATATCTGATAGATCTCCAAAGAAAGTTCCATTTTGATGAGGATTTTCTCCATATCTTAAGACTTTATTTTCTTTTACAGATTGTTTAAAAGCAACTTCTTCCTTATTAAAATATTTGAAAATAGCTGTGTCATAATGAGAAGAGATATTAAAAGCTTTTGATGCAAATTTCTTTCTTGTTTCTAATTGAGTTGATCCGTTTCCATTTTCTAAAATATTAAGAACATCAGAATACTGATTCATTTCAGAAACAATAAGTACATCTTTATAATTTTTGGCAGCCGCTCTGATTAATGATATTCCACCAATATCTATTTTTTCAATAATATCTTGTTCTGTTGCTGATGACTGAACTGTTTTTTCAAAAGGATAAAGGTCAACAATTACTAAATCAAATTCAGGAATGTTATATTGATTTAATTGTTCTTTATCAGAATCTAACTCTCTTCTTGATAAAATGCCACCAAAAACATTTGGGTGTAAAGTTTTAACTCTGCCCCCTAAAATAGAAGGATAGCTTGTTAAATCTTCTACTCTATTTACTTTAATTCCTTCTCCTTCAATAAAATCTTGAGTCCCTCCAGTAGAATAAATTTCTATACCGANTTTTTCTAATTTTTTTACAATAGGTGATAATCCATCTTTATGAAAAACCGAAATAAGAGCGTTCTTTATCTTTCTTCCTTGTGTCATCTAAAATTTTTATTAGTATTGCAATTTTACTCAATTACTAGGGGATTTACAATTGAAAACAATCCTAATATGAAATGTGTTAATAACTTTTAGGATGATCAGAGATCCAGAAATTAGCTCAAAATATCTTTACAAATATCTATTGCTTTTGATGCGGAGTTTACATTCGTAATTACTAAGCTTAGTTTTGATTTCTTTTCTATCATTTCGCATGTTCCAAAATTCAATTTCAGGTATTCAAGTATTTTCCCGAACATCTCAGATTCAAAATATGTAGAATCGGTTTTTGTTGTAAAATACAATCTCATTGTTCCGTTTTTTAAAATTAACCTTTCAAAACCTAATTTTTTTGCAATCCATTTTAATCGCATTGAAGAGATTAGTTCTGTAACAGAAAGAGGAATTGTGCTAAATCGATCTTCTAAATTCTTCTGAAAATTCAATAAGCCTTTCTCATCTGAAACAGCATTTAATTCTTTATAAATATTTAGTCTTTCTTCAATATTAGAGATGTAATTATCTGGAATTAATATTTCTAAATCAGTATCAATTTGGCAATCTTTTATAAAGTATTGTTCTTTTGTTTCTTCAAAAAGTTCCTGAAATTTATCTTGTTTTAATTCTTCAATTGATTCATTTAGTATTTTTTGGTACATTTCAAAACCAATTTCATTTATAAATCCGCTCTGATCTGCACCAAGTAAATCTCCAGCTCCTCTAATGTCTAAATCTCTCATAGCGATACTAAACCCACTTCCTAGATTTGAGAATTGATCCAAAGCTTGTAATCTTTTCCTAGCATCATCTGACAACTGATGATATGGAGGACTAATTAAATAACAAAAAGCCTTCTTATTTGATCTGCCAACTCTCCCTCTCATTTGGTGTAAATCTGAGAGTCCAAAATGATTTGCATTATTTATAAGTATGGTGTTAGCATTTGGAACATCAACACCATTTTCAANAATTGTTGTNGAAACTAANATATCATAATCCCCTTCAATAAANCCAATCATACNTTCTTCTAAGATCTTTCCTTCCATTTGTCCGTGNCCGACTTTTATTTTTGCATTTGGGACTAATCTTTGTAATATTCCAGCAACTTCTTTTATNTTTTCTATTCTGTTATGAATGAAAAAAACTTGTCCGTTTCTTGAGATTTCATATTGTATTGCGTCTCGGATAATCTCTTCATTAAATCCTATTATCTCTGTATGTATTGCTATTCTGTTTGGAGGAGGAGTATTGATGATTGATAAATCTCTTGCTCCTAATAATGAGAATTGTAAAGTTCTTGGAATGGGNGTTGCTGAAAGTGTAAGGATATCCACATTCTCTTTTATTTTTTTTAACTTATCTTTTATATTTACTCCAAATTTCTGTTCTTCATCAATAATTAATAATCCTAAATCTTTAAAGGTTACATCTTTACCTACAATTCTATGCGTCCCAATTAGAATATCAACTTTTCCTTCATTCAGATCTTTTAATGTTTGATTCTGCTGTTTTGTTGTTTTAAATCTGTTGATATAATCTACTTTACAAGGAAAATCTTTTAATCTATTCCGAAAAGTCTTGTAGTGTTGAAGCGCTAAAATTGTAGTAGGGACTAAAACAGCAACTTGTTTGTTATCCGCAACAGCTTTAAATGCTGCTCTGATAGCAAGTTCTGTTTTTCCGAACCCAACATCTCCACATACCAATCTGTCCATTGGAATTTCTTTTTCCATATCTTCTTTTATTGCTACGGTAGAAAGTATTTGATCTGGTGTGTCTTCCCACATAAAGGAAGCTTCTAGTTCATGCTGTAAATATGTGTCAGTAGAGTAGGAGAAACCTTTAATAGTTTTCCGTTTTGCATAAAGCTGAATAAGATTAAAAGCAATTTTCTTAATTCGACTTTTTGTTTGATTCTTGGTAGTTTGCCATCTTGTTCCTCCTAACTGATTGATGCTTGGTTGGTGCCCTTCTTTAGCTGAAAATTTTGAGATCTTGTGTAAAGATTGAATACTGATGTATAAAATATCTCCACCTTTATAAATTAGTTTAATACTTTCTTGNTTCTTACCATTATTGTTAATTTTATGAAGACCTGAAAATTCACCAATTCCATAGTCTATATGAGTTACAAAATCACCAATTTGAAGATTTGTAAGTTGTTTTAAAGTAATAGCTTGTTTATCTGTAAATTTTGTTTTGCTCCTAAATCTATGATGACGATCAAAAATTTGATGATCTGTATAAACAGCAATTTTATTGTCATGATCAATAAATCCTTCATGCAGATTACTAACTANAGTTTTGTAAATTATTTCNTNTTTNGANCTNTCNAAAATCTGATGAAATCTCTCTTTCTGTTCTTCAGAAGAGCAAAGTATAATATTTTTATAATTATTTTTTTGGTTATCAAGTAATTCTTGAAACAATAAATCAAACTTCTTATTAATTTTTGTTAGAGGTCTAGAATTTGATGAAATTTTAATGTCAGATGGAAAAATAATATTATTTCCAAATTCAATCATTCTGAACTCTTCTAGTTGACTTGAAAACTCACTTCCGTTAGTAAAGATTTTATCGGGAGAAATTTGAGTAATATTATTATCTTTTAGTTTATTAAATTCTTGTAAAGCCTTTTCAAAGTTTTGTTCTAAAATTCCTGTTGTATACAAAGAATCTTCTGTCCAAATTGTGCTGATTTTCGGCAAATATTCTAAGATACTTACTTGATTTTCTTCTATCTTTTTTGCTTCCGTATTTGGAATAACTGAAATTTTGTTTCTTTGTTCTACAGATAGTTGAGTATTGATATTAAATGTGCGGATACTTTCAACTTCATCATCAAAAAACTCAACACGAAATGGATTCTCATCTGCAAAAGAAAAGACGTCTACAATCCCCCCTCTAATTGAAAATTGTCCTGGATCGGTTACAAAATCTGTTTTTACAAAGTTATTTTCAATCAATATTTCTTCTAATAAATCTGGGTGATGTGTGTCTGAAACAGAAAGTGTAATGGTTTTCTTTTTTAGAGTTCTTCTACTTACTACTTTTTCAAAAATTGCTTCAGGATAACTTACAATAATAGAGTTTCTTTTATTGTTTAATTTGTTCAAAACCTCTGATCTAAGTAGAATATTTGAATTGTCAGTTTCTTCTATTTGATACGCTCTTCTGTATGATGCGGGGTAAAAGAAAATCTCATGATTTGATAAATTTTCTAGATCATTTATAAAATAGGTTGCTGTTTCTTTGTCGTTTAAAATAAATAACTGTGGAGATTTAGCATTTTTAATGATAGAAGCAGCTACAATAGATTTGTTAGATCCAATAAATCCGTTCAGCTGAATTTTACATTTTTCAATTTCTAACTCTTCAGAAATTTTATTTTNGAAAACAGATTGTGGAAATATTTGTAATAGAGATTTATTTTTCAATTTGAGTTATCTCCTGCATCATTTTTTTATACCAATCAGAGTTCGTGTTGAATGGTTTCCCTCCCTTAATTCTTTTAAAGTCAATACAAGATAGTTTATTATTATTGTCTTCATCCCAACCTACAACACCGCTAATTCCTGTTATTGCACTTTTTATAGCAAAATCAGCTAATTCAAATATTAAATCTAAATCTTTTTGGTTTGCTTTAGCTGACCTAGAGAAATACCCGCTTTTTTGTACTAATACTTTATTGGCTTTTAGTCGTTTTGCAAATTGTTTTGCAAACCATTGACCCGGATTTAGATCATCTAATCGTACATGTCCGAATGCATCTCTTAAAACTTGTCCACCTTCTTTTTCAGTTTCTGAGATGATCGTATTCATTCCAGCTCCTTCACACAAGAATATGTTTACACAATCGTGCGTATTCATTACATTATTTAATCGTTCACATTCTTTGTCAAAATCTATTTCTTCTTCAGGCAATAATACAGAATGAATGTTCCATTTTTCTTTCGTAATTNCTATTTCTGGAACAAATTGTAGATTTTGTAATCTTTTTCTGTATTCATATGCTGTAGCTGCTGTTAACCAACCACAATGTCTTCCCATTACTTCATGTATAATTAATTGTCTGTCGGATGTAGTATTTTCATTTACAATATTTTCGAAAAAGACAGCTCCTTGCTCAGCTGCCGTCCAAGCTCCTAATGTTTGTTTAATAGGAAAAACATCATTGTCAATTGTTTTTGGAAGACCAACTACTGTTAAATTATAATTATTTTCTCTTAGATAATTTGATAAATCAGCAGCTGTAGTATTGGTGTCATCACCACCAATTGTATGCAGAATAGTCACTTCATCTTTCACTAACTGATTTGCTGCAACTTCTAATGGAGTTTCTCCCTCTGAGATATATCCTTTATTTACACAATCTTCAATATTTGTTAGTTTTACTCTACTATTTCCAATAGGACTGCCACCAAAATTATATATAGCGTTAATATTATCTTTTAAAGATGAAGGAAAAGGAATCGTATTACCAAGAAGGAGTCCTTTGTATCCGTTTAAATATCCAATTATTTCTACATCAGGGCATTGATTTAAATAATTCTCGGTTAATCTAGCTATTGAAGCTGATAAGCATGGGGCAATACCTCCTGATGTTAAAAATGCAATTTTCATACAGTAATATTTAGTGCTGCAAATATCGTGTTTTTTTATGTATTTTCTAAATACTTGACTCTAGTATTTTTTCTGTTAGAATCTTAGATATTTTAACATTACTTTCAATTGTCCATCCAGCAATATGAGNAGACAATATAGTCTTTTCGCTATTAATTAAATATTGCATGTCATCAGTAAATCCAATTTTACTTAGATCTTCAAAGGAGGTTTTTTCGTATTCTAATACATCCAAGCAAGCACCTTTTAGTTTTCCACTTTTTAAAGATTTCACTATACTTTTCGTATTAGCACATTTTCCTCTTGCAGTATTAATAAAGTAAAAATCTTTTTCAAAATTATTAAAGAAATTATCATCTGCCAAATAAGTAGTTTCTTCAGTTAAAGGCACATGTAAACTGACAATATCTGCTTGTTTATATATTTTCTGCATACTACTCTGGTAGGGGTAGTCAGATAGATATTTGTCATAAGCTAATATTTTTACTCTAAATCCTTGAAGTACATTAGCAAAAGCCGATCCGTTATTTCCAAAACCTATGATTCCAACAGTTTTTCCAGCAAGTTCAATACCTCTATTATCTTCTCTTTCCCATTTTCCATTCCTCACTTCTCTATCTGATGTATTTAAGTTATTAAATAAAGATAGGAGCATGCCAATACAGTGCTCAGCAACTGATTGTCTGTTTCCTTCAGAAGCATTAAAACATTTAATATTTTTAGATTCAGCAAATTTTACATCAATATTTTCAAGACCGCTTCCAGCTCTTGCAATAAATTTTAAGTTATTTGNTTTTCTTATGAAATCGGAATCAATAATGAATCTACTTCTAATAATAATCCCTTCATAGTTATGTATTATTTTTTCAATTTCTTTTTTAGATAAATGATAAGATTCATCACAAACGAAGTTATTTTTTTGCAGATTATTTTTCAGANAAGGGTGAACTCTATCTATAAATATAACTCTCATTTTATACAAGAATAGATTGTCCAATAAGGAAGTAAATAACTAATCCTAAAATATCATTAACAGTTGTGATGAATGGCCCCGTCGCAAGAGCTGGGTCAATCTTATATTTATCTAAAGTTAAAGGTACAAATGTTCCGAAAAGTGCAGCAAAAACAATAACAGAAAATAAGGAAAGACTAACTGTTAAACTTAAATCTATTCGGTAATTAAGTGCAAAGGTTGCTCCAAAAATAATAGCAGAACAAACAATTCCATTCAGTAGAGCGACACCTAACTCTTTTATTAATTTACTAAGGATTGTATTTATTTTAATACTTTCATTTGCTAATCCTTGCACCACAATAGCTGCAGATTGGACCCCTACATTTCCTCCCATTGCAGCTATAAGCGGAATGAAAAAAGCTAATTCAATATTTTTTTCTATTTCAAAAATTCCAATAACTTTTGCTCCTAATAATCCTCCTACAAGTCCGATTAATAACCAAGGTAAACGAGCTCTGGTAAGCTGCCATATACTATCAGAAGATTCCACGTCTTCAGTAATACCAGAAGCCATTTGATAGTCTTTTTCTGCTTCTTCTTTTACTACATCCATAACATCATCAATAGTAATTCTTCCTAATAACACTCCTTTATCATCAATAACAGGCATAGCAATTAAGTCATATTTATTCATGATGTTCGCTACTTCATCATCATCTTCTGTTGCAATAACTGAAACAATATCGTAGTTAGCAATCTCATTTATTAGAATTTTAGTTTCAGTAAGGAGTAACCTCTTTAAAGATAGAGTGCCAATAAGTTTGTCTTGATCATCAACAACATAAATTGTGTGCACTTCTTTTACTGTAGAAGATTGTTTCCTCATTTCCTTTAAACATCTAATACTAGTCCAATTTTCATTTACTTTAATAAGCTCTTTTGCCATTAATCCTCCAGCAGTATCTTCTGGATAATTAAGAAGATCTTCAATGTCAGAAGCGTGATCATCATCTTCTATTAAGGAAAGTACCTCTTCCTTTTGTTCTTTTGGAAGTTCAGAAAGTACATCTGTTGCATCATCAGACTCTAAGTTTTCAATTACCTCAATCGCAATTTCTTTAGATGATAGAGTAGAAAGAATATGTTCTCTTGTTTCATCTTCAATTTCAATCAGAATTTGTGCCGATCTTTCATCATCAATTAGTTGAAATAAATATTTAGCCTGTTTAATTGATAATTCTTCAATTATTTCAGCAATATCTGCAATATGTAAATCGCAAATTAAAGACTGTATTTTCTTGTCTGAGTTATTAAATATAAAATCAGATAATTCAGAAAGGAATTCACTATTTATTTCTTTATTCTTGGACATTTTTTGTTAAAAAGATAAATTCATCTACATTTAATTGTTCGGCTCTTTTTTGTAGTAATATTTCTGTTTTAGAATTCAAGTTTAAATTAAAAGATTTTAAGGAATTTCTCAAAGTCTTTCTTTTCTGATTATATCCTGCTTTCACAATTTTAATAAATATTTTTTCATCACATCCTAGATTTTCTCTGCCATTTCTCTTCATTTTTATGANTCCTGATTTTACTTTTGGTGGTGGGTCAAAATGATGACTATCTACTTCAAAACAATACTCAATATCATAAAAAGCTTGTAATAAAACGCTTAGTATTCCTTTCTTTTTGCTTTTTATACTTGCAATTCTTTCAGCAACTTCCTTTTGAAACATTCCCACAATTTCTGTTACTTTATCTCTTTTTTCAAAAGCTTTAAATAATATTTGAGAGGAAATATTATAAGGGAAATTACCAATTATTGAGACATTATTTTCAAATGTATTTAGGTCTAATTTCAGAAAATCACCTTCAATTATTTTCAATTCAGGATAATGTAATCTTAAATAAAAAACAGATTCTTTATCAATTTCTATAACTTGTAAATTTTTAGTTTTATTAATCAAAAACTTAGTTAAAACTCCCATCCCCGGTCCAATTTCTAAAATTGTATTTTCTTTTACTGCTAGCTGATCTACTATTTCTTCTGCAATTGATACGTCCTTTAGGAAATGTTGTCCAAGATGCTTTTTGGCTTTTACTTTTCTCATGAATTTTTTTTCAACCTCTTGAAAAGTTTTGAAGCAAATACAAATTCATGTAGTTCCTTATTTTCCGCATGAATTAATTCTTCTTTATTCCCTTCCCACCAAATTTCTCCATTATGAATAAAAGCAATATTATCTCCAATTTGCATTACCGAATTCATATCATGAGTATTTACAATTGTAGTAATATTATATTCTTCCGTAATTTCTTTAATTAAATCATCAATAAGGATAGCTGTTTTTGGGTCTAAACCTGAATTTGGCTCATCACAAAGTAAATATNTCGGATTCATAGAAATTGATCTNGCAATAGCAACTCTNTTNANCATTCCTCCACTTAATNCNGANGNTNGTAANTTATTTNGGTTTTCCANATTNACTCTTTTTAAACAGAAATTTACNCTTTCTATTTTNTCTTCTTCTGTCTGATTTGTAAACATGGTAAGTGGGAANTTGATATTTTCTTCAACAGTCATATAGTCAAACAATGCTCCTCCCTGGAAAAGCATTCCTATTTCTTGTCTGACAAGTCGTTTCTCTTTTAATTTCATTTCATTAAAAATACGACCATCATAACTAATACTTCCTTTATCAAACGAATATAATCCGATTAATATTTTTAATAGAGTTGTTTTCCCTGACCCACTTTCTCCAATAATCAGATTAGTTTTCCCTCTTTGAAAGTTAAATGAAACATCATTTAAAACTAGATTGTCNCCAAACTTCTTGTNTATGTTTTTTACTTCTATCAAAATGAGATGCCTGACAAAATTAAATCTGTAAGGATGTAATTAA
This sequence comes from Flavobacteriales bacterium, assembly GCA_002710495.1. Lineage (GTDB taxonomy): Bacteria > Bacteroidota > Bacteroidia > Flavobacteriales > BACL11. Next base: position 7,889 of record PAKE01000029.1, on the reverse strand, counting down.
AAATTAGAATTATAATACTACTATAAACTACAGCTTTCGTACTTGCTTTTCCTACATTAATAGCCCCTCCACTAGCGTGGTATCCGTAATATGCAGATACGGAAGTTATAATAAATGCAAAAACAATTGATTTAATTAATGAATAGGTTACGTAAAAAGGAATAAACTCATATTGAATTCCTAGAATAAATTGGGATGTAGGTACACCAACAGAAAGACCTCCTAGCCAACCTCCAATTATACCAATANNGATGCTTAATATAATTAAGATTGGGAAGAAGATAANAGNTACAANTATTTTAGGTAAAATTAGGAATGAGGCAGAGTTTATTCCCATTATCTCTAGTGCNTCAATTTGTTCAGTAACTCTCATTGTTCCAATCTCAGAAGTAATACTTGATCCTATTTTACCAGCTAATATTAAACCTANCATTGTTGGGGCGAATTCTAAAATTACAGCATCTCTCGTTACTAATCCAATTGTATAATCTGGGAATAATGGACTTGATAAGTTAAAATATTGTTGAATAGCAACAACAGCTCCAATGAAAAAAGATATTATGATAACAATACCTATTGAGCTCAGTATAATTTTCATTATCTCTAGATTAAATTGCTTTAGAAAAACAGAACGTTTTACTGGACGACTCATTACTTTATTCATCATAATAAAGTAATCCCCTATGTTTTGTAATCCTTTTATCATTAAGAGGCTAAAAATAAAAAATATTTTTTATAACATATCCGTTATAATGTTTGATATTTTATATAATTTTGAACTTATATGAAAACAATAATTCTTCCAACTATTTTATTTCTTTTTATTTTACTTTTCACTTCATGTAAAACGTTTAAGAAGGACTGTAATGATTGTCCTAATTTTGGAAAAAACTCTGTTAAGAACTCTGAAATAAATTTATAAAAGTTACTTTAGATTTATTCTAAATAACTAAATTTGCAGACTCAAAAAATTCTCACTTAAGTTTGAGTGAGTATTGAAACATCTATAATGGACAGATAAATATGGAATTTAATCTTTGGTCATTTTTTTTAGATAACCTTGAATCAGCAGGAGCGATAGGTGGTTATGTATCCCTATCAATCATTGGTTTCTCCCTAATTAGTTTCGCGGCCAAAAAAAGGTATAATAATGCATGGAGTCAGATTGGACCTAAGTGGGCACACCCTATTATTGGTTCTTTCTTGGGAGCAATTCCTGGGTGTGGAGCAACAATTGTGGTAGCGTCATTATATAAAAATAAAAAAATATCCTTTGGTGGTTTATTTGCTACCTTCATTAGTACCATAGGTGAAGGATCATTTGTTTTATTAGGAGCTTCTAATGAGGCTGATGTTGCTGGCAACTTAGAAGCATACGCAATAATTACCATCTTTGGATTAATTGCAGGAGTTATTTTTGGTTATTTATCTGATATTTTAGGATTTAGAAGCACCTTAGAAAATAATCAGGAAAACCATAAAAAGGATCAAAATCTTGAGAAAAAACACATTACCTTGGGAGGTAAATTTATTGAAAATATAGGCTTTTATGCTATCATAGCAATGGCTGTATTTTTAGCTCCAGGTTCTATTATGGCGTTATGGGGTGGAGGTATTGATGCCATTTCAAGTTTAACTTCTTTGGTTTCGTTAGTACTTGCAGCTAGCTGTATAATTTTTTACTGTCTAATTAGATTTATTAACAAACAACATGACTGCTATGGTGATATAGTTAATGTCAAATCGACTCTACGACATGCAATATTAGATGTTTCCTTGGTGGTTACATATGTTTTTATTGGTCTATTTGTTACTAACTATATTATTGATGTACTTGTGGGTCCAGAGACATTTGCTGCATGGATGACATCATCATCCTACGTTGTTATATTATTAGCAGCTTTAATAGGAGCAATACCCGGTTGCGGGGGAATGATTGCAGTTGCAGCAGCCTTTATTACAATTCCTAGTTTCCCTATGGCAGCATTAATTGCAGCATCTATAGCAACTAGTGGAGATGGAATCTTTCCTTTACTTGCAAAAAATAGAAAAGATGGATTTATTGTTTCTGCAGTCGGATTACTAATTGCTTTAGTTGTAGGTTATATATCTTTAGTTATAGGATTCTAATTCATGTATATGTTCGATAAAATATCTATATAATTTATTAGTTAATATTGTGGATTTATCTTCTTTTTTAACAGAAAAAACTATCAAGAAAATTAATTCCTGGGAAGAAAAATTTAATGTAAAAATAATTGTGTGTTCTCCCTCAAAAAGCAGGTTAGGGGTTTTTATTCCCAAAAGGCATGATTATCATCTTATTAAAATCAATAATAATCTGAATAAATATACATTTTTAATTACATTAATTCATGAGATTGCTCATGCGGTTATCTGGCAAAGATATGGTAGAAGAGTAAATCCTCATGGTGAAGAGTGGAAAGCCCAATATAAAGAAATGATGCTTCCATTTCTAAATCCTGAATTTTTGCCTGAAGATGTTTTAAGATCTCTTTCAAATCATATGATTAATCCGAAAGCTTCTTCGGTTAGAGATCTGGAACTTAGTATGATTTTAAAAAAATATGACAAACATAAGAGTACTTTTATCAGTGAAATAAATGATGGAGATGAGTTTTATATTGATAATGCAAAGAGATTCGTTAGAATGAAAAAACTCCGAAAAAATTATCAATGTAAAGAGATTTCTACAGGGAAAATATATCGTTTCTCTCCACTAGCAGAAGTAAAGTTAATATAAACTAATTTAGTATATTTGCTAACTAAATTGAAAAAGAAAGAGAAATTTCATTTGTTACATTCTGTAAAAAGGGAAGTTTATTACAGTTACATTCGTATTATTCGTTTTTTTTCTTATTTATTTAATAAAAATGATGAATATCAATTTTTATTTATATTAAGCCCTCCTTATGCTGGTTCAACAATGCTAAATCAGATAATTTCTTCTTCAGATAATGTTAGTTGTAATAATAATTTAGGAACCAGGGAAGGTCAATTGCTGCCAGGAGTAAAACATTTTATGTTTCAAAAAGATAGGTGGAATGAAAATGTGCAATATCCGTGGGAAGAAGTGAGAAAAACATGGTTAAGATATTGGGACTATTCGAAGCCAGTTTTTTTAGATAAAAGTATTCCAAATATTATGAGAGTTGATGAGATTGAGAAAGTATTTTCACCTATAAAATATATGTGTATGGTACGTAATCCGTACGCTCAAGTTGAGGGATTAATGAGAAGAAATAAACAAGATGCAAAATCAGCAGCAGAATTTGCAATTAAATGTTTATATTATCAGAGTAAAAATAGAAAACGAGAAAACATTCTATTTTTTACTTACGAACAACTTTGTGATAATAGACAGGAGGTTTCTCAAAAAATGATTGAGTTTATTCCTGAACTTGCAGATCTTGATATGAATATAGATCTTACGTCACATAATTTTAAGAAGACAGGTAAAATGAAAATGACAAATCTGAATGATGAAAAAANTGCAAAAATATCAGAAACAGATTTTGAAATAATAAATTCAATTTTTGAGAAAGACAAANATCTTTTAAAAGAATTTGGATATAAAATTATTAACAATGACAAATAATAATTACGCAGTAATCATGGCTGGAGGTATTGGTAGCAGATTTTGGCCAATAAGCACTTCAAAGATGCCTAAACAATTCTTAGATGTGCTGGCTAATGGAGAAACTCTTTTGCAACAAACTTTTCGTAGATTGTCAAAAATTTGTCCTACTTCTCAGATATTAATAGTTACAAATTCTGACTATAAAGACATCTGTAAAAATCAACTTCCTGATATAAAAGAGTCGAATATACTTTGCGAGCCAGCTAGGAGAAATACATCTCCATGTATCGCCTACGCTAGTTTTAAAATTCAGTCTGAAAATGCAAATGCGAATATTATTGTAGCTCCATCTGATCATATTATTACAAATGAAGATGAATTTACAAGAATTGTAAATGAATGCTTGCGGGTTACTATAGAGGATGATTGTTTGATTACTCTAGGAATAAAACCAAATAGAGCGGAGATAGGTTATGGGTATATTCAGTATTCCAGCGAGAGTTCCAATTCTAATTCATCATTAAAAAAAGTTAAAACATTTACAGAAAAACCAGATTTGGGGCTTGCAAATCAGTTTTTAGAAAGCGGTGATTTCTTATGGAATTCAGGAATATTTATTTGGTCTGTTAATTCTATTATTTCTTCTATTAAGAATTTTCTTCCTGAAATGTATGCTGTGTTCTCAGAAGGATATGAATTGTACAATACTCCAGAAGAGATTTCATTTATTAATAGAGTATTTCCTACTTGCAGAAATATAAGTATTGATTACGGTATTATGGAAAAAAGTAAGAATGTATTTGTCTATCCTTCTGAGTTTGGTTGGTCTGATTTAGGGACATGGGGTTCACTATCTGATCATATTAATTCAGATAAAAAGGATAATACACTAATATCGAAACAAGTATTATTATATGATTCTGAAAATAATATTGTGAGAATTCCAAAAGATAAAGCAGCGGTTATTCAAGGACTAGACGGATATATTATTGTAGATACAAAAGAGGCGTTGCTTATTTGTAAGAAAGAAGAAGAACAAAAAATAAAGCAATTTGTAGCAGATGTAAAATTTAATTTAGGAGATGAATTTGTTTAGAATATTTTTTCTATTGTGTTTTACATTTCCGTCTTTTTCTCAAACAGATTTTGTAGACAGTGTATGGAGTTTGTCTGAAGAATATAATCTTAGAGGAGAGAGAGATTCTTCTATAGATGTTTTATTAGAAAACATTAAAAACTTNGAAAGATCGGATGAAAAAGATATTATTGAACTCTCTTCCATATATAATAAATTAGGGATGAGGTATCAAATATATGGGAACTGGGGAGAATCTGCACTTTTTTACATAAAATCGATAGAATTATTAGAAAATACTGATNAGTATAATAATTTTAAATCAGAGGTATATCTAAATTTAGGGCTGCTTTATGTAAAAACAGGATCTTCATCATCTAAGTATTATTTAGACATTGCCGAGGAGNTAGCTTTAGAAGAAAAAAATGATCCTGTTCTGTTGATATTATATAAAGCAACAAATCGATTAAAAGAAGGAGTAAAATTAGCTAGAAAAACAAATAACAATCAATATTTATCAAATTATTATTATTTATTAGCTCGAGCAAATGACTCTGTATTATCATCTTTATATTTTGATTCTTGCAGATATGTTCTCCCAAAGCTTCCTGAAGCAAAACTCCAGAACTTTCAGTATCATGCTTATATTGTAGATTACTTTCTGAAGAATAATCAGTTAGATAGTGCTCTATTTCATTGTGAAAAAGCTAAAGAGATATCCTTTTTAATAAATGATGATGAAGTCAATCATCATTATTTAGGATGTTACGAAAATTATTATTTAGAACAGGAAGATTATAAGAATGTTTGGAAATATAGAATAATGGCAGATTCTATAAAAAGCAACTATCTTACCGCCAAGACAAAGGTTGTATTAGATTCAATTGATAAACAAAGAATTTTTGCTGAGAAAGATGAGAGGATAGTTATTTTTGAGAACAGACAAAGAGTATATTTAGTAGTTATAATATCNATCTTATTAATCCTTATTGTTATATATATTAGTGGCAGAAGACTTAACAAGAAAAATAAAGAACTACAAGAATCTAATGAAAGTCGAGATAGATTATTTTCAATTATATCACATGATTTAAGAGGAGTAGTTTCTTCTATCAAAGACTTATCTAATTCAGAAAGTAATATTGATAAAATAAGAAATGCTTCTAATTCTTTATTATTAGAATTTGACTCTTTACTTNATTGGTCAGCAAAGCATCTGGATAATTTAGAGTATAATCCNAAGATAATTGATGTTAATGAGAAAATAGATGAGATATTATCTTTATCCTCTTTTCAATCAAATTTAAAAAATATTGAAGTTGAGATATGCTTTAAAGAGGAATTTGTGGTTTATGCAGATGAGAATATGTTTAAGGTTATTCTAAGGAATATTATGAATAATGCAATTAAATATTCAAAAACTGAAAGCAAAATAAGAGTCATGGCTACTGAAGAGAACGGAACATTTTCATTGTCAATTAAAGATAGTGGATTAGGTTTTAGTCATAAATACACAAACAAAGGTCTAGGATTAGGGTTAGAATTATGTAAAGATTTCCTGAAAATTAATAATGGAGAACTAATAATAGAAAGTTCCACATCAGGAAGTGTTATAACTATATTGTTTCCTGTCGAAGAATCTAACTAAACAAGAAATTTTTTACANCCTTCTGGTACGCTCTCGAGATAGGTATAGTATATCCTGATATTTTTAGAGAAGAAGAGGAAAGCGTTGAAGCGAATTGTTTATTAATAATATAGGATCTATGAGTTTTNATAAAATACTTTGGTAGTTTCTCGAATATATCCTTTAAAGTGCAATGTGTTCTTGTCATCTGTTTCTCAGTATATATCTTGACGTGGTCATTGTCCGCTTCAATAAACAGAATAGTATTATATGATATTTTAATAAACTCAGAATGTCCTTTTTTTATAATAATATAATCTTCAAATTTTTTCTTATTTTGTATTCGATTTTTTGCTCTATCTATTGCAATATATAGATCTATTTCTGATATTGGTTTTTCAATAAAATGTAATGGTGCAAACTTAAAGCTGTCTATTGCATATTTTGGAAAAGAACTCACAAAAACAATTAATGGTGGTTTTTCTANCGAGTTGATTAGATCAAGACCACTCATTTCTTTCATTTCAATATCTGAAAATATTAAATCTATTTTATTTTCCTGTAGAAACTGTAATGCTAAAATTGGATTTGTAAAGGTTCTGATTAGTTGAATGTCTTTATTCTCTTCAATCAGGATCTTTATGGAATCAAGATGATTAGGGTTGTCATCTACTAATATTGTTTTGATTTTCATTATGGATACTATAATTGGAAACAAATTTAATAATTACATATTAAAAAATAATATAAATCAAGTATTTTTCCATTTACCGTATTTTTNTGTCGACTTACCGAAANAGTATTGTATAGTTTTTTTAATTTATTATTTTTGTGTNANTATAGGGGCAGCCGAAAACCTAATAGAGTAGGCGAATTTATAAATTATAATATTATGAAAAAATTAATGTCAATTTTCGCAGCGTGTTTATTTGTATTTGCTTTANCTTCTTGTGNTGNTGAAGGNGATGCTAGNGGTTCAGCTGATTCAGNTGCTTCAGGATCAGAANCNNCAGCTTCAGNNGNAGNNGCTTCAGAGTAAGNAATTNACANNATAAAGAAANCCCGGTTTTANCCGGGTTTTTTTTTCTAATATCATAACGTTAAAAAATAAAATAAAATGGNAAAAATNAAAGNGATATTATCGAAACTAACCTTAAAACATTATATAGGAATAGCAGTTGTTGGTATAGCAGTATACNTTTTAACTGGAACCTCTTCATCAAAAGGAATTGAATTAATACCAAGAAATACAGTTGCTGTTGGTGTTGTAAGTGTAGGAGATATGATTGATAAAGCTGATATTGGTGATTTGATGAAACTGGATCTAGATATTATTGAGGATCTCAAAGACAACTATGAAGATTTACAAGAAGAGGCTGAGGATGAATCTGATTTAGCATCTACTATTTTGGATGATCCTTATGATATTGGAATAGATATTACCAAAGATATTTTTATTTATGCAGTTATTGAAGATATAGAAAAGGAGGAGGCATATTTATGCGTTTCAGGAGGAGTTGATGATAACGATAGATTGTTAGATATTCTTGAAGAAATAGAAGATCTTACAGGGGGATTTGAAATAG
>PAKE01000028.1 GCA_002710495.1 Flavobacteriales bacterium | reverse complement strand
TATTTCCTGTTCAGCACTTTCTTTCCCTTCAGATCTGTTTTTTAACCAGTATCGGAAACTTAAAAATGAGAGAAGTGACACTATAAAGACACTGACTAAATATGCGTAAACTGGCACCTCAGATCCTTGATTAAATTGATATATTATAACAATTGATATTACCGAAAACAAAGCTTGGGACATCCTGTAAAAGAAAGAAAACTCTGCAATTCTTTTTAATCCTCTTAAACTTTGATAATGCAACATGAAAAATGCCATTGGCATAACAAAAAAAGCATTTATCTCAACATATCTATAATTGATATTGATCAAATCTGCTATCGGATTTGCTAAGAAATACATTAGTAAAGAAGAAATAATAGATGTAAAAGATAAAATTATTACTACTTGCTTCCTAAAATGAAAAATACTTGTCCATTTTTTTTGGGATGCAAATGATGCGATAAAACGTATAGAAGTTGTGTCCAATCCAATTTTTGCTAATAGAACAAAAAGACGTAATACAGTAATAGCTAAAACGTAATCCCCTAATCCTTTAGCTCCAAATAAATGTGCAATTACCAGAGTCAAAAGATAACCAATAGCTAGTCCCCCGAATCTTAAAATAAAAGAGATTCCACTTCCTTTAAAGAGTTCAGAAAAATCCTTATCCTTTAATGCTTTATTTAGTTTTGATTTCATTGGTTTATTTTACCAAGAACCAAGGATTTAATAAATCCTCTTTATTGTATTCCACAGATTTATTGGAATTATATTGCAAAACCTGAAATCCGGCCATTCTGCAAATTGCATCTCCAGCTCCAGTATCCCATTCCATAGTAGGAGCGTATCTAGGATAAGCATCTGCTTTTCCTTCCGCAACCATACATAACTTTAATGACGAACCAACGGAAATAACTTCAACTTTTTCGTGTTTTTTCTTTTTCTCTTCAAAGAATTTTTCAGTTTCTTCTGACATATGTGAACGAGAACCTACAATAATATAAGTATCTCTACTATTCTTTATTGGTAATTTTTTAGACAATAAAATTAATTCTTCTAAGTCAGATATTTCATCTGTAAAATCAGATATCTTATAAGAACCAAGTCCATCTAAAGCAAAATATAANTCCTTTTTTACAGGTACATAAATCACTCCCATTATTGGATTTCTATTATGGATTAATGCAATNTTTACGGTAAACTCCCCATTTNNTTTTACAAACTCTTTTGTTCCATCNAAAGGATCAACAAGCCAAGAATATTCCCAATTTTTTCTTTCTGNAAAAGAAATTTNNGCTCCTTCTTCACTTAAAATNGGAATATTAGTAGGAATAAGNTATNCTTCTATTACTTCATTACAATTTTTATCAGCTAATGTTANTGGAGATTTGTCATCTTTATGTTCTACCGCAAAGTCTGATGCGTAAACATCCATAATTGCATCTCCTCCTTTTAGAGAAGCATTTATTGCAACTTCTAATAATTCTTTAAAGTTCATTATGTGATTTTTGCAGATAAATACTCAGAGCTTTAGATGTTCCTATTCTTGTAGCTCCCGCTTCTAACATTTGTGCGAATTCCATATAATTTGAAACTCCTCCAGAAGCTTTAATAGGCAATTTTCCTGAAACTGATTTCATCATCTTTACATCACTCAAAGTTGCTCCAAATCCACCATAATATCCTGTTGATGTTTTTATAAAGACCTTTTCTTGAAAATCTGGGAAGTTTTCTGAAACTAAGTTCGCAATTCTTTTTGTAATATTTCTTATTTCGTCTTTTGAAAGAGCTCCAGTTTCAATAATCCATTTTACTGTTTTATTATTTTCGTGTCCTAATCTAGTTCCTTCTATTATATCTTTGTCAAATTTCTCAAATCTTTGCTGCTTGAATATATTATAATCGCAAACATAGTCTAAATCATCTGCACCTAAAGAAATTACTTTTCTAGATTCCTNCATTTTTCGGGAAGTTGTGCTATTTCCCATAGGGAAATCAATTACAGTTCCAACAAGCACTTTTGAATCAGCCTCAGCAATAAGTGATTTTGCCAAATCAATATATCTAGGTCTAATCATTACTAATTTAAAATTATACTTTATAGCTTCTTTGATAATCTTAATAACATTCATCTGATTATCTTTTTCCGATAATTCTGCTTCTGACGCTGTTTTAAGATATGTAGAATCTAAATAATTCTCCGTCTTCATTGTTTTGGAATTTCATACAAATTTACTGATTTTAAATGAATTACTTAATCAATTCGATTTCAAATATTTTTACTAGTTTTGCAATCCAAAACATGACAGAAGGAAAAGAAAATATCTTTACTGTTTTTGATGATATTCTTCAAAGAAAAGATAAGGAAGAATTACTAAATCAGAAATCAAAAGTAATTTGGATGACTGGATTATCTGGATCTGGGAAGACTACTATTGCAAAAGGAGTAGAAAGATATTTACATTCTCAAGGTGTTGTAAATCAACTTTTAGATGGAGATAATATCAGAGTAGGAATTAGTAATAACCTTACGTTCTCTACAGAAGACAGATCTGAAAATATAAGAAGGATCTCAGAAGTAAGTAAGTTGTTTTTAAATTGCGGAGTAGTGACCTTAAATTGTTTTGTAAGCCCAACAATTAAGATAAGAAAAATTGCGAAAGAAATAATTGGTGAAGAAAATTTTATTGAAGTTTATATAAATGCATCAATAGAAACTTGTGAAGATAGAGATGTAAAAGGACTTTATCAAAAAGCACGAAATAGAGAAATAAAAGATTTTACAGGAATTAGCGCACCATTTGAAGCTCCTGAAAATCCTGAAATAGAAATAAACACATCAGAACTTTCAATAGATGAATCGGTACAGAAAGTTTTGGATTATGTTTTGCCGATAATAAAAAATAAGTAAAATGAGTTCGTACAATTTAACACACTTGAAGGAACTTGAATCAGAAGCTATTTTTATACTCAGAGAAGTGGCTGCGCAGTTTGAAAAACCTGTAATGTTATTTTCTGGAGGGAAAGATTCTATTATTATGTTTCATCTTGCTAGGAAAGCATTTCACCCTGGTAAAATTCCATTTCCTTTAATGCATGTTGATACTGGCCATAACTTCCCAGAAACTATTAAATTTAGAGATAGATTAATGAAAGAGACAGGAGAAACCCTAATCGTAAAATACGTTCAGGATTCAATTGACAAAGGAACTGCTGTGGAAGAAACAGGAGTAAATGCATCACGAAACGGATTGCAAACTATAACACTCTTAGAAGGATTAGAAGAAGAGAAATACGATTGCGCTTTGGGTGGAGCAAGAAGGGATGAAGAAAAAGCAAGAGCTAAAGAAAGATTTTTTTCACATAGAGATGAATTTGGACAATGGGATCCAAAAAATCAAAGACCTGAACTTTGGAATCTTTTTAACGGAAGAAAAAGAATAGGAGAACATTTTAGAATATTTCCTGTTTCTAACTGGACTGAAATGGATGTTTGGCAATATATATTACATGAAAAAATTGAATTACCTTCCTTATATTTCTCTCATAAACGAGAGGTTGTAAATAGAAATGGAGTACTTTTAGGAAAATGTGATTATATTCAATTAAAGGACAATGAATCTTGGGAAGAAAGAATAATTAGATGTAGAACAATTGGAGATATGACATGTACAGGAGTTGCAGAATCTAAAGCTACAACTTTGGAGGAAATAATAGAAGAAGTTGCTTCAACCAGAATTACCGAAAGAGGAGGTAGAGCAGATGACAAAAGATCTGAAGCTGCTATGGAGGACAGAAAAAAAGAAGGGTACTTCTAAAAACTAACAATATGAGCGAAACGAAAGGATATTTAGATATGGAACTATTACGTTTCACAACTGCGGGAAGTGTTGATGATGGAAAAAGTACTTTGATTGGAAGGTTGCTTTACGATAGTAAGGCGATTTTTGAAGATCAAATGGAATTACTAGAAGAAACTTCAAAACAAAGAGGTGAAGAAGGTGTAAACCTTGCGCTATTAACTGATGGATTAAGATCAGAGAGAGAGCAAGGAATTACTATTGATGTAGCTTACAGATACTTTGCTACTCCTAAAAGGAAATTTATTATTGCAGATACTCCAGGGCATATTCAGTATACAAGAAATATGGTAACAGGAGCATCAACCGCTAATCTTGCTTTACTACTTGTAGACGCAAGGCATGGTGTAATTGAACAAACTAAAAGGCATGCATTTATTGCATCTCTTTTACAAATTCCTCATATTGCTGTTTGTGTAAATAAAATGGATTTGGTTAACTACAGTAAAAAGGCTTATGATAATATCAAAAAAGACTTTGAAGATTTTGCAACAAAATTAGAAATTAAAGATGTTCGTTTTATTCCTATTTCTGCACTGAATGGAGATAATGTTGTAGATAGATCTGAAAATATGGATTGGTATGATGGTTCAACTTTGATGCATCTTTTAGAGAATATTCATATTGGTTCGGATCACAACCATGTAGATTGTAGATTTCCTGTACAATTTGTAATTCGTCCGCAATCCAAAGAATATCCTGACTATAGAGGGTATGCTGGAAGAATTGAAGGAGGAGTTTTTAAACCAGGAGATGCTGTGTCGTTACTGCCATCGGGGTTTACATCTAAAATTAAAGCAATTGACACTTTTGATGGAGAGGTGAATCAAGCATTTTCACCAATGTCTGTTTGTATTACCTTAGAAGATGACATAGATATTAGTAGGGGTGATATGATGGTAAGAGAAAATAACAAACCAACTATTGAGCAGGATATTGATGTTATGATTTGTTGGATGAATGAGAAAAAAATGATGATCAGAGGTAAATATACGATCAGACATACTAGCCAAACTGCAAGATGCATCATTAAAGAAGTAAAATATAAAATGGATATCAATACTTTACACAGAATAGAGGAAGAGAAAGAGATAGGTTTAAACGATATAGGAAGAATTTCTATACGTACTACAAAACCACTATTTTTTGATAGTTATAGGAGAAATAGAAATACTGGAAGCGTTATATTGGTAGATGAAGCGACAAATGAAACGGTTGCAGCAGGAATGATTATTTAGATAATTATAAATTATATACTAATAAAAAAGGTCATGAGATTTCATGACCTTTTTTATTAGTATATATTGTTATTATCCTAATGTACACTTAATAGGTACAGTATATTTCACAGGAACAGCTTTACCAATTTGTCTCCCAGGTGAAAATTTAGGAGATTTTTTATCATTTAATTTTTCTACAACTTCAATTGCAGCTTTATCTACATGTTTATCTAATCCTTTTAATATTTTTACCCTACCAATTTTCCCATTTTTTTCTACAACAAATTCTAATATAACCCTTCCTTCTACTCCATTTGCTTTTGCAATTTCAGGATACTTAAAATTTCTAGCAATAAATTTCATTATCTCAGATTGTGTGCAGTCTTCATTCTTACAATCACCAAGCATTGGCATTTTTTCTACTGAAATAAATGCTTCTTCGAATTCTTCTTCTGGCATTTCCATCATATCATCCTGATCGGTTTCTGCATCATCAACTTCTAACTCATTTTCTAATTCCTCCTCATTTTCCTTAATCTCAATTTCTTCAGGTACTTCAGGTGGTGGTGGTGGCTCCTCCTTTGGAGGAGGAGGAGGTTCTGGTCTTGTAATGTCAATCTCTTCCTCGTCCAAGTCGTCCATCTTATTATCACCAAAACCTACATCTAAATTATCGTATGATTTAGATTCGTACGCCAATATTGATAAGGATAATGAGATAATTAAACCAATCAAGACAAATATTCCTTTCCTGGATTCTAAATCAGCTTTTGGATTTTTTTTTAGTTCCATAATATTATAATATTAAGCTTTTATATTCATCTGAAGAAAGTAGATCATCTAAAGTAGAAATATCCGAAATAGACACTTTTATTATCCACCCATCACCATAAGGATCAGTATTTATTAGCTCAGGATTATCTTCTAATACTTGATTAAACTCTGTTACTTCACCACTAACTGGCATAAATAAATCAGATACTGTTTTTACTGCTTCAATGGTTCCAAATACTTCTTCTTTTTCCAATTCTTCTCCTTCAGTATCTATATCTATAAAAACTATATCTCCTAATTCACTCTGAGCAAATGAGGTAATACCAATAGTAGCAATATCACTATCAATTTTTATCCATTCATGGTCTTTTGTGTATTTTAAGTTCTCTGGGATATTCATTTCTAAATTTTTTACAAAAATACACTTTTACAATTATTATCAAAATTATCCTGCTAAAGTAAATCTTAAACTAAATCCGGCATTTGTAATAGCTCCCGGATATGAAGTAGATATAAAAGGATTTGTTATCACCTTATCATAGAATATCTTTAAATTTAGAGTTGAATTAACTACATAATCTGCCGAGAATTTCAGACTTATTGTTTGTTGTCCCATTGTAATTTGCTGTTCATCTTCTACGATTTTTCGTATTACAGTTTTGTTATTTCGTATATTTACATCCATTTTTAGGTCTAAATCTGAAGATATTTTCTTTCCTCTGCCTCCAGATCTAAATTTAAATGATAAATCACTAATCCTGTAACCCGTACCAATTACATATTCTCTTCCATTTGTTTCTGTTATCTGATTATTTGACAAGGAAAGGTTTAGCATTCTGTTTTTCTTTATCTCTAATTTTGTAATCAAACTATTTTTCCAGGTCATATCTACTTTTACTAACGGACTAAATTGTTCATTAATTGTAACTTGTCCTATCTCATATTGAGAAAAATAATCTCCAGTATTCGGATTTATCGAGGAAGACCATCCAGTTCCATTATCTTCATAATCTAAACTACTAACATACGAACCTAACGAATAAGTACTTCTGTAAGCATGACCTAATGTGAAGGTTTTAAACCTCTTTTTAATAAATTGAACTTGCATCAATCCATTATAATTTATTCTCCAATTTGGCAAAGGAATAGACGGCATACTATTTAATGAAACTCCTAATGCGTCCCTTCCAGAATAAGCTGCTAAAAATGATGGAATTAATACATCTTGAGAGGTTGATCCATACCCTTCTGGGAATCCTGTAGAATCTATAATTCCTGAATAATTTGGGTTTTTAGCGGCTATTCTTTTTGATATTTCATTCCTGTAATTTCTGAATTGCTGAAAAGTTTGAGACTCCGAATTATCATTATCTCTTTTAAAAGCAGTTCCCCATGATATAAATGAAATAGAGAAATTACCTGATTGTGTTGGAGAGAATGATGTAAACCTATTATCTGCATCAGACCATCTATAATATTCTTGTTCGGATAAGGAATGAGTTTTGTTTGCTGTTAATTCAATTCTAAATTTATTAAATGGTTCTACCGTACTTCTTAATACTAAATTAGAAGAAGAATTTCTCTTGAATAATGTATTTATATTTTCATCTTTTGTTATCCAACCATTTTGTCCTGCTATATATCTAATATCTCTTTGACTACCTAGTACAAATGGAATTCCAGGAGCTACTTCTCCCCAATGTTGTCCAAAAAAGTGAGCCTCTGGCATAAATCCAGGAATAAATGTTCCTTCATTTTTAGTAAAGTTTACAGAGATATTCTTTACTCCAAAAACAAACTTCGCTGCATATCTCAATGCTTTGTATTGATCTTTCTTCTTTTCTTCTTCCTCTTTTTTATTTTCCTGATTTGTTCGAGATGTTCTACCTCTTTGTTTCTTCTTTCCTGAAGATAATATCTTTTTAAAATACGGAACTTTATTATATAGGGTAGTTAAATTTATTTGACCGTTATATTGAATGTTGTTCGAGTTCTGAATGTTATTTCCTAAATCTGATAAAGATAAAGGAGCTGCAGTCCAATAATAATTCGCACTATATCTTGTATTTAAACTCAAGAAATTAGTAAGAGGGATTTTATTCAATGGAAACTGATAATTTACTGAAACATCATGATGATAAGAAGTTGGTCTTCCTCCTCTCCAAAAGTTTTGCCAAACTGTATCTCTGTTTGCTTTGTAAAAAACATAATCTCTATCCATTCTTCCTTCAGGTTCGTCAATACTAGAAATGCTTCTAGAAGAAAAATCAATTTTTAATGTTCTAGTTAAATCATATTTAAACTCATAACTTTTATTCCAATTAAAATACTTATTATAAGTTGGAGCTATGAGCATGTATGAGTTATTTACATTTCTCAAAAGAGTTTCATTATACATTCTATCTAAATCAGTACGAAAAGAAAAAGATTTTGGCATAGTATAAAAGTTAATATCTTTGATGAGTTTTGCATAAGGCCCTTTTCCTATCTTTAGTTTAGAAAATGGTTTTATATTTTTTGGGCGAGTATTAAAATTATAAGTCAAAGCTCCTCTATATGTATTTGTTCTGTTTTTCTCAGTATTAATATTTCTAATAAATATTTCATTTTTTGAATACGATAAAGTAAAATTTTCTAAGTCGTAGATTTTAGGAGTCTTTGATTTCTCTCCTTCTCCTTTATTTTGAGTTGCAAGTTTCCTAACATTAGTAAAGTTGATACTATTTCTGCTTACAAAATCCTGAGATATATGTTTCAGACTATCTTTTTCAGATTTACTTCCCATTGTTTCTATAGTAGTCTTAAACAAAATGTCTGGATCTAGTGGATTATATTGTGGATTACTAATCTGTTGTGACGAACTAATATGCATTGGAATTTTTACACCATACTTCTCTGGAAAAAATTTACCTAACTCTAAATTGGAAGATAAATCATATTGATAGTCGTTAGATTTTTGTCTTTCATTTACTTTCTTTTCGATAGAACCAAAACCAATTGTACTCATATTTCCAGCAATATTTACAGTTCCAAAATCTGCCAAACGAGTAGTAAACCTCGCATTTGCTGCCCAACCTCCGTATTCATCAAAATCGGATAGTCTTAATTCATTGACCCAAATCTCTCCACATTTTGGGAGTCCGTCATCTTCTGAATCCAGAGATGTTTTCTTAGGGTTTCTGACACCAATCATAATAGTCTTTACTCTGCTCAAATTCGGATTCCCAACTACAATAATCTTCTTGCCACCAGACAAATAACGAATGAATGGAGATCTTACATCATTTGTAGTAAAATTTCGGTCTTGTTTTGCTTGCTGAAAATCTTCAAATAATATGTTAATATTATTTTCTTCTGGCCAAACTTCAGTTCTTTCATTTTGGTTTTCAAGAGTAACCTTTAAAGGAATTTCATATTCATAATAATTCGAAGTAAAATCTGTTCCTAGTCTAATAAAACACGAAAGTTCATCATCTTGTAAATTATTTGGGACTCCTTCAGCATGAACAAACATCTTTAATCTTTTATAAGCGCGTACATCCAAATCGGAAGTTTTGTAAGCAGCTCTTGCATCTCCATCTGCTAAATTACATACTTTTAAAACTAAGGACTGCTCATTATCTCTTCTTAAAGTAGTCGTTGTGTTATCAATATTCTGTTCAATTCCAGGAGGTAACACATAATTTATCGGAGTTCTCTGTCCATTTTCCTCAATATTAACTGAAGAAACATCAAATAAGGTTTCATCATCAATATCGTTTGGAATATATTCTCCTCCTTCAGAAAGATCTAGATTATATCTTCTCCACTCTCCTCTTACTAATTCTAAAGTAGCAAATCTGCAAATTATTGGCTCAGAAAAATCAGATAATACCATTCTTATAAAACGAATAGATTTAAAATCCTGAATAGATCCAATTACCTTCTCAGGATTATAAACTGGAACTCTAAATTGATACCAGTTTACGATTCTTTCTTCTCCATCTTTTGTAGTAACGTCAGCCTGTAAAACATCCGAAATATAAGGATTAGAAATATTCATTGTTTGTGGTGAAACACTTACTTTATACTGAAAATAACTTTCTGATTCCCCTAAAGTATTATCCCTATTAATATCTTCTGTATTTGGTAAAGAAGAGGCGGAAGTAGCGTAACTTTCAACAGATTGTTCGGTAGTAGCAGAGTTCCCATCTACATTGTTAAAATCCTTATATCTCTGCAAAAGTTCAGTTTCTGCATTATCAAAATCTGTTCCTCTAAAATAATGAAAATTATCACCTGAAGGATCATTTATTGCATTTTGATAGGCTACTGATGATATCCCAAGTGCTGGATTATTTTTAATCTCCTGGACATAAACAGAATCAAAGAATAGAAGTTCATCATTATCACTTAATCCATCTAAACCAACATCTTGATACTCTCTTGAAAGAGGGTCATTATCAAAAGCTTCAACTATAGAATAAGAAGTAGGTACTCTACCCCAAGAGGTAGTATCAACATTCTCAATTGTAGAGTTTATTGGCAGTCCATTTTCAAAACTTTTATATCCATCTTTCAAAACATCTTCCGAAACATTTCCTAGCTGAATATATAAGTCTCCACCTGAATGGGACATGTCTCCATGAAGAGGATCAAATGGATCCATCATCCAGAATTCTACAAATTCAATATTTGCAGCCTCAAAATCATTTGTTTCAATTTTTCTCATGATACCTGCCCAGTTTTTCTGAGGATTCATTAAAGTTCCGTCTGAATTCAGTCGGTCTACTGTATAATTATAAGGTCCTCTTTCATTAGGATAATATGCTAAATCTAAGATAGACATATTGGTAATCTGAGTTCCGTATTGAGGATCTTTATTAGGAAAAACCTCTTTCTCTAAAATCTCTCTTGTGTAATGATAAGATTGTTGATTTACTTGCCCTCCATTTGGAAGTTGAATTTTATTATCTACTCCAGGTGGAGTAATACTTGATGAACGAAAAAATACAGTTGGATCGATGGTATACCAAGCAAGTTTTGCTCTTCTAAATCCAAGAGTTAAGTCATCATTCAGGCTTGCATTTTCGAATACATCATTTTGACCTTGAGGAATAGATGATAAGTTCCAAGAAAGAGCATTTTTTATATCAATCGAACTTCTACTTGCTTCAAAATCATCAATATAAGATGTTCCTCCTTCTCCATTATCAATTCTCCTATGATGACCTGGAATCAAGGTTGCAATTTCAGCACTTGCAATAATTCTAGATTTTGCTTTTGTTTCAATAAATGGAATCATATCTACCATTTTTGTGACAAATGGTGATTCTGTCTGATAAGTCCCATCAAGACCAATAATAGTATTAGATATAGGTTCATCCCCAGCATTAATCTTATTTACATAAGGCGCTTCGGATAGTCTTAACAAAGTTCCTCCGATAATGAAATCTCTATTTATTTCGTAATCTGCATGCAACCCCATTAAAGTTTTATCTTGAATACCAAACATGGCATTATTTTCTAATTTTATATTTATTGGAATACCTGAATTTAAAATTCCTTCATCAATAATAGTTACTCTACCTAGCATGTAATCTACTGTATAGTGCTGGTTTTCTACAAGTTTTTGAGAACCTGCAGTAACCGTTACAGACCCTTCAGGTACATTCATAGCGTTTAAAGAAATCTCTGATCCTGAAGATGATTTATAAGATCCTTTTAATCTGAATTTATTTAGTTCCGGATATTTTTGAGCGACTGTTAAGGTAGAGTCATACAAATAATCATAAACATATTTATTTGCAATTTGCTGATTACTAAAATTATCTCTTAAATCCGAACCAAAAGGTTCTAATACCGGGAAAATAATTCTTCCATTTGAGGAACGAGCTGTGAGTCCTTCTATAAAATCAAAAACTCCGTCAGAAGCAGATGCTTGTTGCTGGTTTAAATTATCTAAATTTAAAAGTTTGATTATTGGAGTTCCATTTACCGATCCTTCAGGAATATAGTTAGTTAATCCTCCTGATTCTTCTGTGTTTTCATATAAAACATCTAAAACGAATTCATTAGAACTCATCTGATACGCCCCTAAAGCATAAATATTTTTCATCATTAACTCCCAATTCATAAGTGATGGAGAAAATGTTGTCCCTTTGAGTAATTTTACAATAAGAGCGTCTGGCGCACTCGGTCCATTGGAAGTTAATTCCCCAACTTGAAAAACTTCATTACCTAAAGTGTATTGAAAAGCAACTGCTAACACCTCATCATTATTTAAGGATTGATTTAATGAAATATAACCTAGTTGAGGATGAATAGTATATTCTGTTTCTTTTAATTTTCTAGCTCTTTCTAATTTTTCATAATCTTGTCCTCCTATAAAATTAATAGATAAATTGGCAGGAATAGCTAACTGATTATTTACTTGATTTATATCTCTGATTCCTGAAAACTGAGATAGTAAATGTTGATACATGTCGTTTGCCTGATCATTATCAGGATAACTTCCTGTCAAAGAATTAGTAAATAAAGTGTTTTGAATATTTCCATCCGTTTCACCTAAATCAAGGAAAGAAATAATATTTCTACTATCAGTAGTTTCTCCTGTTTTATTGGTAATCCAAACCTCTACTTTTGTAATATTAATAGGAGAATTTATATAAGGTAAGTTTGCAACTGCTGTATTATAATTTTCTTTAAAAGAATGGGATAGAAAAAAGTGTTTATTTGACTCATATTGATCAGCATAAATATCAAATTCTGTAGTTTGAGCCCCTCCAGTAACCTGCACTTCAGAAGTAGTGGATTTTTGTTGAGATAGAATACCAGTAATAGTAGTCCTTCCAAATTGTAACTGGGTTTTAAACCCAAATAAACTCTGACTTCCAGTTATTAAAGTTCCGTTTAATGGTAAACTAACATTTCCTACCTCAATCTTTTTAATAATTTCATCTTCAAAACCCGTATATTCTAATTTCATATCGTTCTCGAAATTAAATGTTGCTTCCGTATTAAAATTAGTAGTTAGCTTTAATTTTTCTCCAATTTTTCCAATAACATTCATCTGGATCTTTTCCTGAAAATCAAAAGAAGTAGTTTTTCGTTGTTTCACCGTATAATTTGGATTATCTAATTTATTAACTCTTAATGAAAAAATTAATTCTGCCGAACCTTGAGGACGAATATCTACCGTATTTCCACCAAAAAACTTGTCAAAAGCTTCACCAGGAATATACAGTTTCACAGGTCCATAACTTTGTTTTACAGTACTGTTTCTGTTTCCTGATCTTAGATCCCAATGATCATTCATCATTTCAGTGAGTTGGTAGTCTAAATACTCCTCAAAAGTCATAACTTTCTGTGTAAAAAGATCAGTATTCCCTACTCTCTGAAACAATATATAATTATCTGTATTTTCATCATAAACAACTTGAGAAGTAAAGTTTTTTGGAAAATTCATGAATAAACCACCATACTGATCTGGATTAAAAGTATAGCTAAGAGTGCTATCTGAAATTGCAGTATCAGATAAAAAAGAGAAAGATTTTGCACTTTTACTAAAAGTGAGTAAAACAAAAAATTCTAGAAATAATATATACGACCTAAATTTATTCAACTTTATTGTTTTCTAACCTAGAGATCTTTTAACTAAGTCTTCCACAGTAATTTCTCCTTCATGATTTTTAATTACTTGTTCCATCTTTTTACACGCTACTTTTTTAGTAAATCCTAAAGCTAATAGAGCTGATAACGATTCTTCCTTAATTGTATTGTCTTGAGTAAACAATAAATCTGATGTTTCTTTCCCTTTGCCAACTTTATCTTTTAAGTCGATAATTATCCTTTGAGCAGTTTTACCACCAATTCCTTTTATATTCTGTATAGCTGCCACATCAGCAGTAATAATATAATTCACAATTTCCTCAGCTGAATAAGTAGATAGGATCATGCGAGCAGTACTAGCTCCTACACCAGAAACTGAAATTAGTTGCCTAAATAAATCCCTCTCGTTAGTAGTGCAAAATCCATAAAGTGTATGAGAATCTTCCTTTACCGCAAGGTGCGTTAATAATTTACAATTTTCGGTATGTATTGCTGAATAGGTTTGTAAAGATATATTTAATTTATATCCAACACCATTACAATCAATCACAACGTAGGTTGGGGTTTTTTCTACTAATTTGCCGTTTATATGTGATATCATGCGTTAGTTATTTGAGAAATAATATCGAGAGCGTGTTTTTTACTTGATTTTTTAACATTTATCTATTATTATAACCACAAATATACTGCTTACATATAAAAAAACCCCCTTAGAAATAAGGGGGTTTTAATTTATAATAAACAAATTATTTGTTAATAATTAATTTCTTGATTTTTATTATCTCTCCGTTTTTTACTAGATTGCCAAAATAAACACCTTTGTGTAAATCTCCAACATAAATTGTTTTCTCTCCATTACCTTCCATCTCAATATTCTTTACTACATTCCCTAAAATATCCGTAATCTGTAATAATGATATTCCTTTTACATTATAGAAAAGACTAGTATATTCATTAGTTGGATTCGGATAAAAAGAACCTATTTCTTCAGAATAGACAACTTCTTTCACATCAGACACTGTCGATGTTGCATCATAAGTAACTACAAAACAAGTCCTGTCGTTAGGATTTGAATTTAAATAAAAACAGTATTCTACTTGACCAATTGTTGGATGCCCCCAGGGATGGTAATCCCCAACAAACTCAGTATTCTTTTCTCCTGGTAACATAGTATCTGCTTCAGTTGAAAATATTATTGTTGATGGATAACAGGTCCCTCCCCAACAAAAAGCACTGGTAGGGTTTGTTGGTAGTGGAAGGTCTGATATTCCTATAGTATCCATTAGTATCTCATTCTTCTGACAATAAACGATTACTGTATTGTTAGAATTATTAACTACTTGTAGATGTGATTCTAATTGAAAATCTAAAGAATCTCCATATACTATTGAATTTCCAGAAACTGCTAAACTTTGTGAAAACAATAGGTTTGTTACAAATAATAATAAACAGGAGATTAAAATTCTTTTCATAGTATTGTATTTTAGGCAAATATACTAATTATGTTACATAAATACAAATCTTACATCTAATGATATTATTATAAAAACTATCTCTATATATTAAATAATTAATTATATTTGTCCGTTATATAAAATCAAAACTAAAAATATGAAAAAAATTATCTTTCTAGCTTTTGCATTATTTACTTTTATTGCATCAGCTCAAACCTTTGTAAGCATATCTCCTGAGAATAAAAATGTGATCCTGGAAGAGTTTACAGGAATTTCATGTGTTTACTGTCAAGCTGGTCATTTAATCGGTCAGGATTTACATGATGCAAACCCAAATGATGTATTTCTAGTTAACATTCATACA
>PAKE01000027.1 GCA_002710495.1 Flavobacteriales bacterium | reverse complement strand
CGGCAATGTGCTGAACAAGTATCAATAACATATATAAGTCCTAACTCATATTTATGTATCAGGCCTTCTAATGGACTATAGCTCATCTGATTACCAGGGTCTGGAGCTCCTTCAAGGTCATATGTTTCATCAGGACTAGCTTTAACTAATTTTTGTATTGGTTTGCTGTTTTTTGCAATTTGAAAATAATGATTTGTAATCTTTACGGGCATTCGAGCTTCTACATCCTTTTCAGTGTCTTTAAGAGCAACTAATTCTTCTAGCTCTTTTTCTGAATAAAACCCTTGCATCTCTTCTGGAACCTTGTTTCCAATAAACTTATTTAAACCCCTTATCATCCCACGATCATATTTTGGGTTTTCAACTTTGTCTAAAAATTCTTGGCACTTTTCTGATGGCTGATATATCTTTTTAATAATAGCTTTCGGATCTTTTTTAAACATCATAAATATAATTTTATTATTATATGCAAAGATAAATACAATTAACAAAAAATTAACTAAATAGATAATACTATTATTAACAATATTTTCCATTTACTATGCTTAGCATAATACCTTATCTATTATGTATTATTTTTGTTTATTTATGAAAAAACTACTATTACTTTTAATTACGATAACTACATTTTTAAATGTTAGTTATGCTTCTTTTCCTGTAATGGATGTCATGCAAAATGAGGTTATTCAAATTGATGATGAAGAACCTAATACAGGAGGTTTGTTATTTGCTGTGTTGAGTGTTTTATTGTCTTTGTTATCAGTTTTATTTGTTTTTCTATTTATTGGTAATGGTTTCTCTCATAATGGAAATCCATTTCCTTATTTACTGTTGACAATATCATCTGTTTTTGCTACAATATTTTCTGCAAAAGAAGCAAAAAAAAGAGGTGTTAATAGATCAACTTCCTTTATTGGGATATCTATCTTAATAATTTATTTCCTTCTTATAAAGTTTCTTATTTTTAATTAAATGAAAGAAATATTAAATATAAAGAAACTACTATTACTTTTTATTACACTAATTACATTTACAAATATAGGTTATGCTTCTTTCCCAGTTATTGGAGAAACTATAATTTCTATTGATACTATTATCCCAGATACTAATAAATCAGTAAAGAAAGAAACCACTGAGGAGTATCACTACAGGATGGAGAAGCAAGGGTTTGATATTGAGAGTTGCGTATGTGAAAGTTGTAGAGATGGTATTGCAGAGAAAAATTTTAAAACTGTCAATAGTAGAGATTCTAGTAGTCTGTTTAGAACTGCTGCTGTTTTATGGGTGTTTGCTTTAATTGTCTTTGTAGTGTGGATTTTAGATGGTGTTTCGTGTATTAATGATGTGTCTACTTGTAGTTCTAATAATATCCCTTCAATATTTTATGTGTCATTGTTAATGTTATTTGGTTATTCAAGTGTGTTTTATTTTCTTAAAGGGTTGTCCGTTAAAAAGAAAAACAAACAAAAAATAAAATAAAAAATCCCCACCAATTGGTAGGGATTTTAAAATTTATATTTCCATCAATTTTACATCATTCCTGGCATTCCACCACCTCCCATTGGAGGCANTGCTGGAGTTTCTTCTGGAATATCCGAAATAACACATTCAGTAGTAAGTAGCATGCCCGCAACAGATGCTGCATGTTGTAAAGCGACTCTTACTACTTTAGCTGGGTCAATAATTCCAGATTTCATCAAGTTTTCAAATTTTTCTGATTTTGCGTTAAAACCGAAATCATTTTTTCCATCTTTTACTTTACTTACAATAACACTTCCTTCCATTCCAGCATTTGCTACAATTTGTCTGAGAGGTTCTTCTAATGATCTCTCAATAATATTGATTCCTGTTTGTTCATCATCATTTTCTCCAGTAAGTTTTTCTAACTTTTTTGCAGACCTTACAATAGCAACTCCACCTCCAGCTACAATACCTTCTTCTACAGCAGCTCTAGTAGCGGCAAGTGCGTCGTCTACTCTATCNTTTTTTTCTTTCATCTCCATTTCAGATGCAGCTCCAACATAAAGTACTGCAACTCCACCNGCAAGTTTTGCTAGTCTTTCCTGAAGTTTTTCTCTATCATAATCAGAACTAGTACTTTCAATTTGAGCCTTAATCTGATTTACTCTTGCTTTTATANTATCTGAATCTCCCTCTCCATTTATGATNGTCGTATTATCTTTATCTGTAACTATTTTTTCACAACTACCTAACATTTCAAGAGTAGCAGCTTCCAAAGTAAAACCTCTTTCTTCTGAAATAACAGTTCCGTTTGTAAGGATTGCAATATCTTCCAACATAGCTTTTCTTCTATCTCCAAATCCTGGAGCTTTTACAGCAGATACTTTAAGAGATCCTCTAATTTTATTTACTACTAAAGTTGAAAGAGCTTCTCCGTCTACATCTTCAGCGATAATCATTAATGGTCTTCCTGCTTTTGCAGTTTGTTCTAAGATTGGAAGAAGATCTTTCATTGTCGAGATTTTCTTGTCATAAATAAGAATATACGGATTATCTAATTCCGTTTCCATTTTGTCGGCATCTGTAATAAAATAAGGAGATAGATATCCTCTGTCAAATTGCATTCCTTCTACTACTTCAACTGTAGTTTCTGTCCCTTTCGCTTCTTCAACAGTGATAACACCTTCTGTTTTTACTTTTTTCATTGCTTCAGCAATTAAATTCCCAATTACGTTGTCGTTATTTGCTGAAATAGAAGCAACTTGTTCAATCATCTCGTAGCTATTTCCTACTTTCTTTGATTGTTTATCAATATCTTTAATTACTATTTCTACAGCTTTATCAATGCCTCTTTTTAAATCCATTGGGTTTGCTCCAGCAGCAACATTTTTAAGTCCTGAAGTTATAATAGCTTGTGCTAAAACAGTAGCTGTAGTTGTACCATCTCCAGCTAAATCAGCTGTTTTAGAGGCAACTTCTTTCACCATTTGAGCTCCCATGTTTTCTAATGCGTCTTCTAGTTCAATTTCCTTAGCTACCGAGACCCCATCTTTTGTGATGCTTGGACCTCCAAATTTCTTTTCAATTACTACATTTCTACCCTTTGGTCCTAATGTTACTTTTACTGCATTTGCAAGAGCATCTACACCTCTTTTTAGTGCATCTCTTGCTTCTGTGTCGAATGATATATTTTTAGCCATTTTAGATTTTATTTTTGTGTTATTAAATTATTGCAAATATGTCTGATTCTTTCATGATAATAAACTCCTCTCCTTCATGTTTAAGTTCAGTTCCAGCATACTTTCCATACAAAACAGTATCCCCAACTTTTACCGTTATAGGTTGGTCTTTTTTTCCGTTTCCTACCGCCATTACTGTTCCTTTTTGTGGTTTTTCTTGTGCGTTATCTGGTATGATAATTCCAGATTGAGTAGTAGTTTCCGCTTCAGATACTTTTATAAGTACTCTATCAGCAAGAGGTTTAATTTTTGTGGTCATATATGTTTTATTTATATTAATATTTATTATTACTTTAACTAAAGAGTTTCAATTATTATGCCAAATTAAAGAATGAGATAATTTCGGAAAAATTGTCAGATTAGCATGACACTTACTCAAATGTTTAAGTAAAGATTAATTAGTCGCTTCTTTATGTTTTTCTGCGGGTTTTTTGAGTTTCCTTCAAAAATTTAAATCCAAATATTGGAAGCAAGTGTTAAAACAATGAGAGAAATTGCTAAAGTCCAAGTAGCCTTTTCAAGGAAATCAGTAGTATTCTTTGCTCCCATTATTTGGCTTGCACCACCTCCGAAGGAAGAAGACAATCCACCTCCTTTAGGGTTTTGGATAAGAATAATTAATACAAGTAATACTGAACAAATAATAATTAAGATTGAGATAGTCTCATACATAGGTTATTTCTTTTTTAAGTTGTTTATCAAATTAATTTGCTCGGCAAAGAAACTACTTTTTTTCGGATATTTCAAACTTAATTTTTTATAAGATTCAATTGCCTTTTCGAAATATTCTTGTTCTAGGTAAACGCGAGCTAAAGTTTCGGTTACTAANTCTTCATTTTCAATAATAGATGATTTTGCTGTTTCTATAGGAGAAAAAAACTTGTTTTTTTCTCCTTTTATTGTAGGACTCTTCTCAATAAAGTTATTTATTAAATCTGTTTCTTCNTTTTCTTCTCTATTAATTTTTTGTACTTTGGTAAGAGATAGCCACTCTGTAAAAGAATATTCTTCTGTTTCGTCAAACTCTAAAGGTTGACCTATTTTTAATTCTTCTTTTTTAGTAATTATCAACTTTTCTTCAACTTTAATTACTTCAATTGGAATATTTTCTTTTACTATTTCATCTTTTTTTACATCTTCAGATATAAGTCTAAAAAGTTGTTTTCTATTTAAAGAATAAAGAGCTGCTTTTTTAAGTTTTTGATTATATCTTACGCTTTCAGTATTTAATAATCCTTTAGCAAGCAAAACATGTGAAATAGAGAATGAAGGGTGTTTTACACTTATGTCTTCCAAAAAAGTAATATCCTTTATATTTATCAGATTAGGGCTTTCAATTAATGATATGATTCTTTCCGTATTCATCACCAATTAACAACTGATTTATTAAAAATATCTTCTACTAATTCAGTGCAGATTTCCTCGATATAAGTTTCTTCAACTTGACTTAAATCTTCATCTGCAGGAAAATCTTTATATCTACTAAATGTAGAATTGAAATTTATGTTTTCATCAAATTTATTTGCAAATTTCACTTGAACTTTTATAGTTAGTCGGTTTTGTCTTGCTGTTTCATTCGCCTGAATCGATATTGGTTTTATAGTGTAAGAAGTTATTTCTCCTTCAAACGATAAATCACCATCATCTTCAATTTGATCTAAGGAAGTCTGTCTAGTAAAATGTTCTTTTAGCATTTCAGTGAAAACAGAACTTAATGATGCGTTGACGGTAGTTGCTTTATTATTAAAATAATCTACAGAAAATGTTTCCACATCAGCAGAAATAGATGCTCCAGTGAAAGAATAAAACCCACACGAACTAGATATTGTAATTAACGATATGTACAGAATTTTCTTCATTTAGAGATTAAATTCTTTAATTTTCCGATATAGTGTTCTTTCAGATATTCCTAATTCCTCAGCAGCTAATTTTCTTTTTCCTTTGTGTTTCTCTAAGGATTGTTTTATTAGCATTTTTTCATGATCTGCTAACGAAAATGAAGAATCTGATTCCTTAGCTTTATTTGTAGTGTCATGCGAAACTAGTGTAATTTCATTCTCTGAGAGATCATTAAAAACTTGAGTTGTTTTTGTTTCTCCATCCTTTTTCATTAAATCAAAAGTAATCTTTTTTAGTTCAGTTAGATCTCTTTTCATGTCAAAAAGCACTTTATACAAGATTTCTCTTTCTGACAAGTCAGCTTTATTTTTGTCTTCAAACAAAATAGGCGTATTTGAAGAATTCTTATTTTCTGGTAATGAATCTAAGATGGTTTGTGCACTAATATTTCTTTCTTTTTCTATTACAGAAAGTTGAGAGACAAAGTTTTTTAGTTGTCGGATATTTCCTGGCCAATTGTAATTTNTAATTATATCTATAGCCTTTTCATCTAATCGGATAGAAGGGGTGTTATATTGCTCTGCAAAATCGGAAGCGAATTTTTTGAAGAGTAATGAAATATCTTCCTTTCTTTCTCTTAAGNTTGGAATAAAAATACTTACGGTATTTAATCTGTAATATAGATCTTCGCGGAATTCTCTATTTTTAATTGCCTGCGGTATATTAATGTTTGTTGCTGCAATTACCCTAACATTTGTTTTAATTGGGGTAGAAGAACCAACTTTTATAAATTCTCCACTCTCTAAAACTCTTAATAATCGAACTTGAGTAGATAGAGGAAGTTCTGCAACTTCATCTAAGAAAATAGTTCCTCCATCTGCAACTTCAAAGTATCCTTTTCTGCTATCATGAGCTCCTGTAAANGAACCTTTCTCATGACCGAATAATTCACTATCAATTGTTCCTTCTGGAATCGCTCCACAATTTACCGCAATATAATTGTTATGTTTCCTCTTGCTTGCCTGATGTATTATTTTTGGAATATTTTCTTTTCCTGTTCCACTTTCTCCGCAAACGAAAACTGAAATATCGGTAGNAGCAACCTGAAGTGCAATATTTATTGATCTATCAAGAAGGACACTATTTCCTATTATTCCAAATCTTTGTTTTGCTTGTTGAACTTTCATAATTNAATAGATTTACCTTTTAATGTCGCTGATGTACATTCATTTATTTTTACCATAACAAAATCACCTATATTATGATTTTCTTTTGGAAATACAACAACTGAATTATAAGTAGTTCTTCCATATAGAAAATCATCAGATTTTTTTGATGTTCCTTCTACAAGAACCTCATATGTAGATCCTAGTTTTTCTTGGTTTCTTAGTAGAGAATGTTTCATTTGTTTGGCAATGATCTCGGAGAGTCTTTTTTGTTTGATTTCCTCAGGAATATCATCTTTTAATCTTGCTGCAGGTGTATTTGGTCGTTCTGAATATTTAAACATGTATCCAAACTCATATTTTACATAGTCCATTAAACTTAATGTTTCCATGTGATCCTCTTCTGTTTCTGAACAGAANCCCGTAATAATATCCATTGAAATGGAACAATTTGGAATGATCTCTTTAATGTTATCAATTAAATCTAAGTATCTTTTTCTATTGTATCCTCTGTTCATTAATTTTAAAACCTTACTACTTCCTGACTGTACAGGTAAGTGAATGTGTTTGCAGATATTATCGTATTTTATCATTGTTTCTATTACCTCTTTACTTATATCTTGAGGGTTTGATGTTGAAAATCGGATTCTTAATTCAGGGCATGTATTTGCAACCATATCTAATAAAATCGCAAAATTTATACTTTCTTTCTTGGTTTTTTCAGAAGATTTTTCAAAATCCTTTTTTGGACCCCCCCCATACCATAAGTAAGAATCTACATTTTGACCAAGAAGA
The DNA here is from genome assembly GCA_002710495.1 of Flavobacteriales bacterium. GTDB lineage: Bacteria > Bacteroidota > Bacteroidia > Flavobacteriales > BACL11. The sequence continues at coordinate 7,730 of PAKE01000027.1, read as the reverse complement.
GTAACTTCTTTGTATCCATCTGATACAAGTTGTTTACATTCCGTAATTATACTTTTAGGATCTCTACTTCTTTCCCTTCCTCTTGTAAATGGAACTACGCAAAAAGTGCACATATTATCACAACCTCTGGTAATGGATACAAATGCTGTTACTCCATTCCCTCCAAGTCTTACAGGACTAATATCTGCATATGTTTCTTCTTTGGATAATATAACATTTACCGCTTTTCTACCATTATCAACTTGTTTTATTAGGTTCGGTAAGTCTCTGTATGCATCAGGTCCTACTACAATGTCAACTAATTTTTCTTCCTCTAGTAATTTATCTTTCAATCTCTCTGCCATGCATCCCAATACTCCTACAATCATTCCTTTATTCCCCTTCTTTTTTATGGANTTATAAAACTCTAATCTTTTTCTGATTGTTTGTTCTGCTTTTTCTCGAATCGAACAAGTATTTACAAAAACTAAATCAGCTTCACTAATGTTTTGNGTAGTAGTAAAACTTTCCTCTTTAAGGATAGAAGCAACAATTTCGGAATCAGAAAAATTCATCTGACATCCATAACTTTCAATATACATTTTCCTAGAAGCATTAGAGTTGTTTTCTAAATTCAAACTTTCTCCTTGTTTGCTTACTTCAATATCTTTTACAATCAATTGTTCTAAATTCATCTATTCATCTATTTTAGAACTGCAAAATTAAAATTTTTTGACAAACTATGACAATGTGTCAGATGTTATTTTATTTATATTATTATATAATATACGTAAACTGACATAAAATTTTATTTGGCAGATTCAATTTTTATTTATTTTATTTGCAGAACTTTTTTAATTAAACTTTATAAAATCATTATGGCAAAGAACTTAGTAATTGTAGAGTCACCAGCAAAAGCAAAAACAATTGAAGGATATTTAGGAAAAGGATTTTTGGTGAAATCAAGTGTTGGTCATATCAGAGATTTACCTAAGAAAGGAGGGATGGGAATAGATATTGAAAATGGATTTACACCTAAGTATGAGGTCTCGGAGGACAAAAAAAATGTTGTTTCAGAATTAAAAAAGTGTGTGAAAGCAGCAGATACGGTGTGGCTTGCAACGGATGAGGATCGTGAGGGTGAAGCTATTGCATGGCATTTGCAAGAAGTTTTGAATTTAGTAGAGAAAGATACAAAACGAATTGTCTTTCATGAAATTACNAAGAAAGCTATTACAAAAGCAGTACAAAATCCAAGAGAGATTGATACTAATTTGGTAGACGCTCAGCAAGCTAGAAGAGTACTAGACCGACTTGTTGGATTTGAACTTTCTCCGGTGCTTTGGAGAAAAGTAAAACAAGGTCTATCAGCAGGTAGGGTACAATCAGTTGCAGTAAGANTAATTGTAGAAAGAGAAAAAGAAATTGAAAATTTTAAATCTATATCTTCATACAGAGTATCAGCAATATTTACAACCCCTGAAGATAAGACATTTAAATCAGAAGTTTCTAGAAAATTCCAAACTTTAGAAGGATCAGAAGTGTTTCTGAAACAATGTTTAACTGCATCCTATAAAATTTCAGAATTAGAAACTAAACCAGCGAAAAAATCTCCTTCTGCACCATTTACTACTTCAACATTACAGCAAGAGGCTTCTAGGAAATTAGGTTATTCAGTTGCTCAAACTATGAATGTAGCTCAAAGATTATACGAATCAGGTAAGATTACATATATGAGAACTGATAGTGTAAATCTATCAAATGATGCAAGGCAATCTTGTATTAATGAAATTACTTCCTCTTATGGTTTAGAGTATTCTAAAGAAAGAACATTTGCTACAAAATCTAAAGGAGCTCAAGAAGCTCATGAGGCGATCAGGCCAACAGATATGAGTAAACATAGTGTAGATGGTGAAAGTTCTCATCAGAAGTTATATGATTTAATTTGGAAAAGAACTATTGCTTCTCAAATGTCAGACGCTCAATTAGAAAGAACAATTGCTAAAATTGATATTTCTACTTCTGAAGAGCAGTTTACCGCAAAAGGTGAGATGATAAAATTTGAAGGATTTATGAAAGTGTACATGGAAGGGAAGGATGATGATTCTGAAGAGCAAGAAGGGATGCTTCCAAAACTCAATGTAAATGATAATTTAATAATGAATGAAGTTACTGCTATAGAGCGTTTTTCAAGACACCCAGCTAGATACGCAGAAGCTACTTTAGTAAAAAAGTTAGAAGATTTAGGGATTGGAAGACCTTCAACTTACGCATCTATTATTACAACTGTTCAGAAAAGAGGTTATGTTGTAAAAGAAAGTAGAGAAGGAGTAAAAAGAGACTTTCAATATTTAATATTGAAAGATGGTCAGATAACAAAGGAAGTGAAAACAGAAAACACAGGTGCAGAAAAAAATAAAATGTTTCCAACAGATATTGGAGTTGTTGTAAATGATTTCTTGGTTAATCATTTTGATGGAGTATTGGATTATGGTTTTACAGCTGGAGTTGAAAAAGAGTTTGATCAGGTAGCGGAAGGGAGAAAAAAATGGAATGACATGATTCAGAATTTCTATGGTGACTTTCATTTGAAAGTAGAGGACGTAATAGGAAATGTAGAGAAGTCTAATGGAGAAAGATTAGTAGGTGAAGATCCAGTGTCAGGTAAGAATGTATATGTAAGGATTGGACCTTTCGGACCAATGGTTCAATTAGGGGAGAAACAAGAAGAAGAGGATGCTCCTAAACCAAAATTTGCATCATTAATGAAAGGACAATCTATACAAACAATTACTTTAGAGGAAGNTCTAGATTTGTTTAAGTTACCAAGAACTATTGGTGAGTTTGAGGATAAGGAGGTCGTTGCTTCTATTGGTCGATTTGGACCATATTTAAGATATGATGGGAAGTTTACTTCTATCCGGAAAGATGATGGTGATGATCCCTTAACTATTGAAATTGATAGAGCAATTGAGTTGATAAAAATTAAGATTCAAGCAGATAAAGATAGATTAATTTCTAATTTTGACGGAAATCCATTAGTGCAAGTTCTTAATGGTAGATACGGTCCGTTTATTCAGGTGACTCCGCCAAAAGGAAAGAAAATAAATGTTAAAATACCAAAAGGTTTAGAACCAAAAGAATTAACAAGAGAAAAATGTTTGGAATTAATGGAGAATCAGCCTAAATCAAAGTACAATAGAAATAAGAAATAAATGCAGATATCATCTAATTTCTTACCGTTAAATCCGGGATTGTATTCGATAAAAGAAAGGTGGAACCCTTCACAAGTTGGTTTTCAGATTGATTCTCATTTACAAGAATCCTTTCCGAAAGTTGATTATGCTGAAATAGCTATTTTTAATGTGCCTGAATTTGAAGGAACAGATAATATCCCTTCTTCATCAGAGTGTAAGATTAGAGATGCTTTTTATCGCCTCTATTTCGAGAATCTACCAAAAATTGTAGATTTAGGAACATTAAGTCTGATGCCAACAAGAAAAGAATCATTTGATTTAATTGTTGAGGTNTGTGGAGATTTAATTGATAAGGGAATTATTCCTATTATTATTGGTGGTGGTCAAGATATTTCTTACGCTATTTATAAGGCTTACGCAAAATTAGAAAAGNCCATTACTTTCTGTTCTGCAGATTCTACTTTTGATGTTGGTTTGCCAGATGACAAGCTAAAATCTAGTTCCTTCTTTAGTAAAGTTATTTCTTATAAACCAAATCACTTGTTTAATTATATAAATTTGGGTTATCAAAGTTTCTTTGTTAAACCGGAAGAGGTAAGTTTACTGAGTGGATTAAATTTTGAACTTTATAGGTTAGGTCAGATTAAAAATAATATGCATGAAGTGGAGCCACTTTTGCGCAATACAGATTTTCTTAGTTTTGATATGTCTTCCGTGAAATCATCTTCATTTATGTCTAATGTATATTCTACACCAAATGGATTTGATAGTGAGGAAGTTTGTCAAATTGCTAGGTATGCTGGTATAAGTGATAAAATAAGCTGTTTTGGTGTTTTTGAGTATAACCAGGAATTAGATATCTCTAATCAGGGGTCCCAACTTATTTCTCAAATGATTTGGTATTTTATTGAGGGGTACAAATCTAGAAAAAATGAACTAAATCCAAATATTGAGAATTGCATAAAATATACTACTGTTTTTGAAGATGAACAGACAGAGATTGAGTTCTATAAAAGCAAAAATAGCGGAAGGTGGTGGATGGGAGTGCCTTTTAAGAACCCCAATACAGGAAGTTTCGATAATTATTTTGTAGCTTGTTCTTACGATGATTATCAGAATGCAAATANAGGAGAGATTCCTTCTAGGTGGATGAAAACATATAATCGTTTTTTATAGGTTCTGATTTAAAGAACACCTAAGAAAAAAATGTGATTTTCTCTAATTTCATCTAATCTTAAAAAAAATACTTATATTAGCAAANTNAAAATCGANNGTAATCTCAGAAATGAATATGAAAAAAACGATACTATTTATATCCTTAATCACCCTTNCTTTTGGGGTGTCTCAAGCTCAACAAGTTCCTCAGTTTAGTCAGAACATGTTTAACAAATTAGCGAATAACCCTGCAATTGCCGGTAGTTCAGAATCTATAAACGCTATAGTTTTACACAGGAGTCAATGGATGGGTTTTGACGGAGCTCCTACAACTTTAAATCTTTCTGTAGAGGGGCCTATTCCAATTTTAAGTGGAGGGATTGGTTTGAATATTGTTTCAGATGCAATTGCTGAATATAGCAATTTAGGACTACAATTTTCTTATGCTTATCAAACAGATTTAGGAGAAGGACAGTTAGGGATAGGAGTTTCTGCTGGTATGTTCCAGACTGGATTAGATGGAGGAAATCTAAATCCTGCAGACCCAGAGAATTTTGCTACGGAAAGTGGCTCGGCTATGGATTTTGGAGGAGGATTATATTATAATACCCAAGACGTTTATATTGGACTTTCTAGTCTACACATAACAGAACCTACTATTGAAAATGAAGAGAATATTCTCGGATTATCTCGTCATTATTTTCTTTTAGCGGGTTATAACCATGAAATAAATCCATTAGTTTCATTAAATCCATCGATTTACTTAAAATCTGATGGTTCTACATCTCAATTAGATGTAAATGCAATGATTAAATACAATAATAAAATCTGGGGTGGCGTTAGTTATCGATTAGACGAAGGTATTGTGTTATTAACCGGTTTGAAAATTAGAGATGACTTACATTTTGGAATTGCTTATGATGTAGTTCTGAATGGAATACAAAATAATAGTCTTGAGTTTATGTTAGGTTACAGTTTTAAGCTTGATTACGACAGACCAGTAANAAGTTATAAAAATCCGAGATACTTATAAAATTACAAACATTTCACGTATTAAGTGAATTAAATTAAATGAATATGAAAAAAATATTGTTTTTAAGTTCAATAGTTGCTTTGTTAAGTAACTGTGGAGGTTCTGGAAACGGAGAATTAATTGGAGGTCTAGATCGNTCTTCTTGGAATCCAACAGATCCTTATGGAATGATCTTTGTTCCACAAGGAAGTTTTATTATGGGACCTTCTGATCAGGATGTGCCATTTGCAAATGTTTCTACTAATCAGAGAGTTTCTGTAGGAGCTTTTTATATGGATGAAACTGAAATTACAAATAATGAATATCGTCAGTTTGAGAGATGGGTTGTTGATTCAATTATTCGAAGTTACTTAGGTAAATTCCAAACGGAAGGACCTAGGAATGAAGTTACGTTAGTAAAGAGTAATTACTTAATCAATTTAACTGAGATTAAGAATAATGATGAAATTTCACTGAATTTATATAATCGTTGGATGGGTGAAGACGAAGAAATTGGATGGAGAGAAATAGACCCTACAGAGGATGATGAAAATTATGAATACGCAGATGATGATGAAAATTTATCTGCAGATTATTTTGGAGGTGTAGATGATGAAAGAGCTGTTTATTTACCAAAGATTGATTGGAATGCTAGAATTTCTAAAGATGAACGTAAAGAAGTATTTGATAATCTTTTTGTTAAGAGCTATGTAGATGGAGATATAGTAAAAGAGAAAAATAACTTTATTTATAGATATGAATTTCTAGATGTTAAAGCACTTGCTAATCAAAATAAGATAAATGAGAATACTATTGATGATATGAGTGGTTCTGAATACAGAAAAAAGTTTGTTGTTGATACAGTAGTAAATATTCACCCTTCTACTTTAGATTATGAATCAGATTATGCNTATGCTAATAATGAAACAGACGCTACATTAAACTATGAACATATTGCATTTGATGATTATCCTGTAGTTGGTATTACTTGGGACCAAGCAAATGCATTTTGTCACTGGAGAACGCATATTATAAACTCTTTTCTAAGANCAAATAATGAACCTATTTTGGCGGATTTTAGACTACCTACTGAAACAGAATGGGAGTATGCTGCAAGAGGAGGTCTTAGTTTATCTCCTTATCCATGGGGAGGTCCTTACACTAGAAATATGAAAGGATGTTTCTTAGCTAATTTCAAGCCTTTAAGAGGTAATTATACTGCTGATGGTGGGCTAAAAGCTATCAAAGTAAGACAATATAATCCAAATAATTATGGTTTATATGATATGTCAGGGAATGTTGCAGAGTGGACATCTACAGTATTTGATGAAACTTCTACTTCTTATTCACATGATATGAATTCTGATAATTCATATATTTCAGAAGAATCGGATGCAAATNTGTTAAAGAGAAAAGTTGTTAGAGGAGGATCGTGGAAAGATATTTCATATTTTATTCAGACATCTACAAGATCTTATGAATATGATGATGTTTCAACATCTTATATCGGATTTAGATGCGTTATGGATTTCTTGGGAAGAGACAAAAAAGATTTTAACTAAAAGATTTAATTAATAAAAACTAAATAAAAAAAAATGTTAGATTTCATTACAGAAGCAAAATGGTACAAAGTTATGATGCCAAAACTATATGGTTGGGGAGCGGCAATTGTAATTTTAGGAGCGTTATTTAAAATAGAACATCTACCATTTGCATCAGAGATGCTGATAGTTGGATTAGGTATGGAGGCAATTATTTTCTTTTTCTCAGCATTTGAGAAACCTCATGAGGAGTATGATTGGGAAAGAGCATATCCTGAATTAGGTGATGATATGACAGACCCTGCAAATATGTCTCCAGCTCAGCAATTGGATGAAGCATTGGTAAAAGCGAAAATNGACAATGTTTTAATTGAAAGTCTAAATGAAGGANTAAGATCTTTTGGTGAAGCTTCCACTAAATTGAATGAAACAATTTCAGCTGCTTCAGGTATTGGGGAATATAATGATCAAATTCAGGAAGGAATAAAGAATATGAATGCTTTAANTTCNTTATATGAATTACAATTACAAGCTTCAAATCAGCAAATGGAAGCTACAACAATGTTCTTACAAAACTTACATTCATCAGTAGAAGATTCAAAGAGATTCCAGGAACAAGTTTCCCAATTAGCTGTTAATTTAGAACAAATGAATAAAGTATATGGGAATATGCTTACAGCTATGAATCCTAATAAATAATCATTTTACTAATTACAAATTTATAAAGAAAGATTATGGCATCTGGTAGANTGACACCAAGACAGAAGATGATTAACATGATGTATTTAGTGCTTACCGCACTTCTTGCGTTAAATGTTTCAAAAGAGGTTCTTAATTCCTTTTTTG
>PAKE01000026.1 GCA_002710495.1 Flavobacteriales bacterium | reverse complement strand
TCAATAAATAAATCCGATTCTTTTGCTAAATATGATTCTTTATTCCCACAAATTGAAATGATTTTATTTCCTAAGTTTTTTACAAGAGGAACTAACATTTTAATTTCTTCCGTATTTCCACTTTTCGAAATACAAATGACAACATCATTTTTTTGTATCTTTCCTAAATCACCATGTAAGGCATCAGATGCGTGAAGGAAAACTGAAGGCTGCCCTGTCGAATTAAAAGTAGCCACCATTTTATTAGCAATATTCGCACTTTTTCCCACTCCAGCAACTATTAACCTTCCCTCTGAAGATAAAATAATCTGAATTGCCTGAGAAAAATCATCAGTTAATCTATTATGTAACTGAGCAATAGCATCAGTTTCTGTAGAAATAACAGACTTAGCAATTATTAAAATATTTTTCTTATTTGGCATTAAATTTATATGTATATTCGTTTTGAAATTTGATACAAAAGTAAAATATTTAGATACATTAATATATAAAGATGAGTATTTCTTCAGAAACATTACATAAAAATCTAAAAGACATCTTTGGATTTAACAGTTTTAAAGGTAAACAAGAACAAATAATACAAAATTTACTAAAAGGGAACGATAGTATGGTAATTATGCCAACAGGTGGAGGAAAATCCATGTGTTATCAACTACCCGCACTTATTTCTGATGGAGTTGCAATTATTATTTCTCCGTTAATTGCTTTAATGAAAAACCAAGTAGATGCTATAAGAACTTTTAATTCTAAAGAAAGTGTAGCTCATGTGCTTAATTCATCCTTAACAAAAACACAAGTAAATATTGTGATGGAGGACATTAAATCTGGAGAAACTAAGATGCTCTATGTAGCACCCGAATCTTTGATAAAAGAAGAATATGTGGAATTTTTCAGATCCGTAAAGATTTCTTTTTTTGCTATTGATGAAGCTCATTGTATTTCTGAATGGGGTCATGATTTCAGACCAGAATACCGTAGAATAAGAGAAATAATTGAGAATATTGGCAGAAAACCAATTATTGCCTTGACTGCAACCGCTACCCCAAAAGTGCGTCATGATATTATGAAGAATCTAAAATGTTTGGATTCTACTTTATTCTTAGATTCTTTTAATCGAAAAAATCTTTTTTATGACATCAGACCAAAACATGACGTTGAAAAAGAAATGATTAAATTTATTCGGGAACATCCTAATAAATCTGGAATAGTATATTGCCTTAGTCGAAAGAAGGTTGAAGAAATTGCTGAAACTCTTCAGGTGAACGGAATAAATGCACGTCCTTATCATGCGGGACTTGATCAAAGAACAAGAGTATCTAATCAGGACGCATTTATTATGGATGATTGTGATGTAATTGTTGCGACAATTGCTTTCGGAATGGGAATTGACAAACCTGATATCAGATATGTAATTCATCATGACATTCCTAAAAGCTTGGAGGGATATTATCAAGAAACTGGAAGAGCAGGAAGAGATGATGGAGAGGGTATTTTAGTTACTTTTTATAGTTATAAGGATATAGAGAAATTAGAAAAATTCTTAAGCGGCAAGCCAGTAAGCGAACAAGAAATCGGAAGACAACTTATCATGGAAACAATTTCTTTTGCAGAAACAGCAATGTGCAGAAGAAAATATTTATTGCATTATTTCGGAGAAGAATTTGACTCAGAAAATTGTGCTAATATGTGCGACAATTGTCAAAATCCCAAACCAACATTTGAAGGGCAGGGATTTGTTTTAAAATTATTAAAAGCAATTGAAGTTAGTAAAGAAACATTTAAAGCAAAAGAACTTGCAAAAATTATGATTGGTGAAGCAAATAGCTTAATAAACCAACATATGGGAATAATTTCTGATATTTTTGGTTCAGGGAAAGATAAAAATATAGAATTCTGGCATGCTGTTATCCGCCAAACGTATGTTAAAAAAATTATCACAAAAGAGATTGAGTCGTACGGAGTAATAAAGCTTACAGATGAAGGAAGAAAATTCATTGAAAATCCATATAATTTTACTCTAACTGAAGATCATGACTATTCTAAATCTACCGGCAGTTCATCTACTCCACAAAAAGGAGCTGCGATGGACAATATTATTTTTAGCATGTTAAAACAGCTTAGAAAAAAAATAGCAAAAGAACAAGGATTGCCACCTGCTATTATTTTTCAGGAATCTTCATTATTAGATATGGCGAATAATTATCCTATTACAATTGAAGAGATGTCTCAAATACAAGGAGTGGGTCTAGGAAAAGCAAAGAAATTTGGAGAATCATTCATCTCTCTAATATCAGAATATGTAAAAGATAACAATATTGAGAGACCTTTAGATCTATTAGTAAAAACCATTGTAAAGAAATCATCAAATAAAGTATATATTATACAAAGTTTAGATAAAAAACTATCTATTGAAGATATTGCTAGAGACAAAGGACTTTCTTCTGATGACCTGATTAAGGAAATTGAGACTATTGTAGAATCTGGCACAAAACTAGATTTACAATATATGCTTGAGGATATGATGGATGACTACGAACAAGAAGAGCTTGCTGATTTCTTTAAATCATCCAAACACTTCTCTTTAGAGGAAGCTAGAGAAGAATTCTTAGAAGAAGAATATTCTGATGAAGAATTAAGAATATCTCGTATTCAATTTATATCTAACGTAGGTAATTAACATAAGAGTTTTATGAAGACACTTATTGTATCTAGCTCTTTATCACCAGAATCCAGATCATTTATTTTATGTAAAGAAGTATACAACAGACTTTCTGTGAAAGGAATAGAAGTTAAAATAATAGATGCTAGAAACATGGATTTAAGACCTTGTCATACAAAAATATCTGAAAGCATGACTGAATTAGATTATGAGGTAGATCATGCGGATAATATTATTATTGGCATGGGAGTACATTGTTATAGTATTAATGATGGACTAAAAATAATATTAGATAACTGCTTTGGAAAATCAACTGGAAAATTCTTTGGAATTATTTGTGCCGCAGGAGGAGAAAGAAGTTATCTCTCTACACAACATCTAACCCAGATTTGCATGAACGAATGGAGAATGATTCAACTACCAAGAATTGTTTATGCTACTGGTAAAGATTTTGAGGAAAACAAAGTAAATAATAAAGATCTATTAGAAAGATTAGATGTGTTTTCAGAAGAATTTAATACGATTGGTAAAAAACTCATTTCCTAAATTTACGGAAATATATAACTTAGTTTTATTAAAATATTCTTCCGGTAAGTTTCTTGTTTTATTCATGATTTCGAAAAAAATATTTTAATAGAAGCAACGAACATGATAAAAGCAAAAACTTTTCTTAGAGTATGAGGATGAACTTGCATAGCTAGTTTAGATCCAAAATATCCTCCAATAATAAAAGTAGTAGCAATGATTAAGGCATAATTTATCTTTAAATTTCCATTCTGATAATAATTATAAGCTGCTAATATTCCGATAGGTGGTAGCATTACTGCTAAAGAAGTTCCCTGTGCAGTAAGTTGATCGAGACCTAAAAGGAGCATCATTAGAGGTATCATAATTAAACCACCTCCAATTCCAACAAAACCTGATAAAATACCTGCAAGCAATCCTATGCAAGTTAAAGTTAAAATAGTAGTTAAATCCATCAATTTATTTTGAGTACAAATGTAAAGAAATGTATCTTTGAAAAAAAATAAATATGGAAATCCATCAAATTACTTTTAATACTTTTCAGGAAAACACTTTTATTTTATGGGACAATACAAGAGATTGCATCATTATTGACCCGGGTTGTTATGAAAAAAATGAAGAACAAGAACTAGTAGATTTCATCAATAAAAATAATTTGAATCCCGTAAAACTGATAAATACACATTGCCATATTGACCACATTTTGGGAAATAAATTTGTAAGTGAAAAGTGGGGTTTAGAACTATATATAAACAAAATAGATTTACCACTTTTGGAAGGTGCAGGAGATATCGCTAGAATGTATGGATTTGAAAACTACAAAGGAAGTCCGTACCCAAAACACTATTTGGAAGAAGGAGGTATATTAGAATTCGGAGAAAGTAAATTGGAAATTTTATTTACTCCTGGTCATGCTCCTGGTCATGTTTGCTTGTTTAATACAGAAGAAAACTTTATTATTTCAGGAGATATCTTATTCAATGGAAGTATTGGAAGGACAGATTTACCAGGAGGAGATTTTGATACTTTGATTGAAAGCATAAAAACAAAACTAATGAGCTTAAAAGATGAAACCATTGTATATTGCGGTCATGGACCATCAACTTCTATTGGAAGGGAACGAATATCTAATCCATTCTTACAATAATTAGTGTTAGTTCCAGACTTACTCTTTTATTTCTCAAATCTATCTAATTCCTCTAAGATAGTACGAAAAGCCACAACTTTCTTGCCATATCTATCAGTATGTTTCTTTTGTAATTCTCCAGCAAATTTTATCTCATACTGATGTAGATCTTTCATGCTATTACATTTATACTGTATTGCAAAAGTATCTCCATCGTCATTTCTAGAAAGTACTTTATTCATATTTGCAGAAATAAAAATTCCGCATTTCATAACTTCAGGAATATGAATCTCCTTCATCCATTTTTGCCAATCTTTAGAAACGGAATGTTCAACATTACATGTAACATTATAAATTATCATAAGTCATCTCCTCTAATTTTTCGATATTTCTTTCTTGATTCTGATATGTAAATACTACCACTACATTCTAATAATATCTTCTCATAATATTGAGAAGACTTTTCAATATTCTCTAATTCTGTTTCATAAATATTTGCCAAATTGAAAAGTGCATCATCATAAAAAATATCAAATGAATAATGATTTACAATAGTTTCTAACATCTCAACTGATTTTTGAGTCTGTTTTAGTTCTGTGTAAATCTCAAACTTTCTGAAATAAATTTCATCAACTAAAGTATGTCCACTATAAATAGTTAAAATGGTGTCTAATGTAGTTATAGACTCCTCAAATCTATTCTGATAGAAAAGTAAATCTGCACGAGCATATATTTCCATAGGAACTGCAGAAGTATCCAGATTGAGATTATCTGTAATAAGTAAGGAAAGATCCATTGCGTCATTGGATATAAGCTTTGATGTAGAAGATTTAAGAACATCTAACTGAGATTGGGCCCATTCAAAATCACCCTGATAATACGATATTTTTGATCTTCTGAGCTTTGCTTCATGTCCTAATGGGCTTTCTTTAAAATCTTTTTCTACCTGAGAATAATAAAGTAAAGAAGTCCAAATATTTCCAGAAAGCAACATTACATCAGCATAAACCAGCTTACATTCTGCCAAATCAGATTTACTAATATTAGATANATTCATACTCCTTTCCAGAATTTCTTGTGCAGATTGTAAATCATTTAGTGAAAATGCCTTAAAATGAGCATAATTATTTAAAAGTAAAATAGTAGAATAATTCTTTCCTAGTTCATCAATTGTTTTTTGGTATAATTCATCAATTTCATTCAGATCCGCATCCTCTTTTTTTCCTAAAGCAAATAACATATTTATATGCGCATCAATAACATAATAACTATCATTTCCTTTACTAATNATATATTTGTAACACTTTATTGCTAAATCAAAATAGTCATTATCCAAGAAGGTTTCTGATAAATCATATAACCGTTCACCATCTTCATTTAATCTAATGTCCAAAGCTTTTGCTTGTAAGTACGCTAAATTAAATTCGTTATGATTCATAAAAATCCAGATGAGTAATTCAGAAAATAGATAAGTTTCTTTTTCCTTCTGACTATATTTCAAAAGTCCGTTCTTTACAAAATTATAATTACTATTATTATCCATTCCATTATTATCTAGATAGCGTTGTAGGTAATTTACAATTGTATTTTTTTGAGATGGGTTATTTTGTAAATAAGAAAGATATTCCTCTACCATTAACTCATCTTTATTAAGATATTGATACAACTGAGCTTTCTGAATATTATATCTTAGATTACTCACTGCTTTGGATTGTTCAACTTTCTGGTAACAATTTAATGCCTCCTGATAAAAACTATATTTTATAAATGTATTTGCAACATTGACAATCTGATTTCTTTTCTTCTCAAGTTCCGAGTAGATTTTATTTATTGTTTTTTGTGCGTTTTTTTCTTCCTCTAGTTTTACATAAACCATGTATAAGTCCACATGCAAAGTCAGAGAATATGGGTTGTTTCTAATCATTCTCTGAACCAATTTTTTGGACTTTGGCAAATTATCCGATAATACTAAGCACTGAAAATAAGGANTATAATACTGAGAAAAGTTACTTCCTTTTGATAAGTTCTCATAAATTTCTATTGCTTTTTCGTATTCTGCGGATTGATAATATTGGTATGCTAATTGTGAATCATTTGTTTGTGAAAAAGCAAATGACACACAAAATAGAAATACAAAAGTTAATCTCATCTAGTCAATAATATCAAAACGAGTGTATTCTTTTAGCACTTTAGGTATCTTAATTCCATTATCTGTTTGATTATTTTCTACTAAGGCTGCAAATATCCTTGGTAATGCTAGGGCACTTCCGTTTAAAGTATGACACAATTGTGTTTTTCCGTTTTCATCTTTATACCTAAGTTTTAATCTGTTAGATTGATAACTTTCGAAATTAGATACTGAACTTACTTCTAACCATCTATCTTGACCTGCAGAATAAACTTCAAAATCATAAGTTAAAGATGCAGTAAAACTTAAATCTCCACCGCATAATCTTAATATTCTGTAAGGTAATTCTAATTCTTCTAAGATAGAAGATACATGATTTACCATAACGTCTAAAGTTTCGTAAGAATCTTTAGGATGTTGAACCTGTACAATTTCTACCTTATCAAACTGATGTAACCTATTTAAACCTCTTACATCTTTCCCATAAGAACCNGCCTCTCTTCTGAAACAAGGAGTATAAGCAGTACATTTAATAGGAAAATCTTCTTTATTTATGATTTCATCTCTGAAAAAATTAGTTACAGGAACTTCCGCTGTTGGTATTAAATACAAATTATCTGCAGTCACATGATACATTTGTCCTTCTTTATCAGGAAGTTGTCCAGTACCAAAAGCAGAGTCTTCATTTACCATATAAGGAGGTTGAAATTCTTCATATCCAGCATCTATATTTTTATCAAGTAAGTAAGAAATTAATGACCTTTGTAGCTTTGCTCCCTTATTAGTATAAACNGGAAAACCAGCACCTGTAATTTTATTCCCCAATTCAAAATCAATAAGTTTGTACTGAGAACACAAATCCCAATGTGGTTTTTTGTTATCTGNTAATTGTGGAATCTCTCCTACTTCTTTAATTGTTTCATTATCTGTATCTGATTTACCATTAGGGACTAAAAAATGAGGAATATTAGGAATTTGAACTAATTTCTCCCATATCTGATGTTCTGTATCAGAAAGTATAGATTGAAGTGATTTAGTTTTCTCTTTTATCTGAGCAGATTCTTCTTTTAAAGCATTTGCCTTCGTTGCTTTCCCTTCTTTAAAAAGTACACCTATTTCTTTTGCTATTAAATTTGCTCTGGAAAGTAATTCATCAGATTTCTGTTGTGTAGACTTTCTATTATCATCAAGTATGATAACTTCATCAATTATTGAAGAAGCGTCAAAGTTTTTCACCTTTAGTTTTTCAATAACTTCTTGTTTGTTGTCTCTTAAAAAATTAATCTGTAACATTTTTCTTTTTTATTTTACAGTACAAAAGTAAACAAAAAAACTCTTGATTTCTCAAGAGTTTTTTCAGTATTATTATCTAAGAACAGAATTACTCAGTTACAACAGAAACATATGATCTGTTTTTTCTCTTTTTAGTAAATTTTACGACGCCATTAGTAAGCGCAAATAAAGTGTGATCTTTCCCTATACCTACATTATTACCTGGATTGTGTTTAGTGCCTCTTTGGCGAACAATTATATTACCAGCAATAATTTGCTGACCACCAAATATTTTCACACCTAATCGTTTACTTTCTGAATCTCTTCCATTTTTCGTACTACCAGCTCCTTTCTTATGTGCCATTGTATTATAGTTTTATATTAAAAAATTACTCAGCCTTTTTAGCTGCAACCTTTTTAGTGGTTGTTTTCTTTTTCGCTGGAGATTTTTTATCTGCAACTTTTCGTGTCTCTTTAGTTTCTGATTTTTTTAANGGAGATTTTTTATCAGCTGATTTTTCTTCAATCTTTAAAATTTCAAGCTTTGTTAAATATTGTCTGTGACCATTTTTTACTTGGTATCCTTTTCTTCTTTTCTTCTTGAATACAATTACTTTATCACCTTTTAGGTGATCAAGTACTTTGGCCGTCACTTTGGCTCCCTTTATAACTGGGGCGCCAACATTTACTTTTCCACTATTATCAATTAAAAGAACTTTCTCAAAATCTACTTTCGAACCTTCTTTTACTTCTAATCTGTGTACAAATATCTGTTGATCTTGTTCAACTTTGAATTGTTGCCCTGCTATCTCAACTATTGCGTACATTATTAATTATTTTTTAATTCGGACTGCAAAACTAATAAAATCTGCAAAATTAAGGATAAAAATCATCAAAANTTTTCTGAAGAAATAGATAAGAGTTATTAGTTATAAAAACAAAACTATATTTGTATAAAATTAAAGAATCCTAAAATGAAGAAAATTATATTTTCTCTACTAGTAATTATATCTGTAAACAGTTTCTCTCAACAAAGATGCGGAACTGTTGAAAGAACTCAAATGTTATTAGAGAATAACAAAGAATTTGCAATATCAAAACAAAGAGTAAATATAGAAACTAAGAAATGGATAGAAAACAACTCTAATTATTCTTCAAAAAACATCATTACTATTCCTGTAGTAGTACATGTAGTTTGGAAAAATTCATCACAAAATATTTCAGATGCGCAAATCCTGTCTCAGATTGATGTTTTAAACAAAGATTTTAGAAAATTAAATATTGACACTATAAATACTCCATCAGTATGGCAATCAATCTCAGTAGATTGTGAAATAGAATTTTGTATGGCAACGATTGATCCTAACGGAAATGCTACAACAGGAATAACACGAACTCAAACTACAGTAAATTCTTTTGGAATGAATAATGATCCTGTTAAATCTACATCAACTGGAGGAGTGAATCCTTGGCCAAGTAATGATTATTTAAACATCTGGGTATGTAAATTAGATAATTTACTTGGATATTCAACAGTTCCTTCTGGATGGAATGACCCTGGGNATGGAGTAGTTATTGGGTTTAATTATTTTGGACTAACCAATGACCCTCAATACGGCAAAGGGAGAACTACTACTCATGAGATAGGTCACTGGTTAAATTTAGAACATCTTTGGGGAGGAGGAAATGGTTGTGGAAATGATCAAGTAAGTGATACTCCTACTCAAGAATGGGAGAATTATGGATGTCCTGCTTTTCCAGAAAATCCTAATAGCTGTAGTACATCAAACTCAAATGGAGATATGTTTATGAATTATATGGATTATACTAATGATGCCTGTATGAGTTTGTTTACATTAGGACAAAAGACTAGAATGATTTCTGCAATAAACCAATACAGATCGGAATTACTTACACAACAGATTTGCGGAAATTCTGTGTCTGTAGAAAACATAACTATTCAAAATAAAAAATTAGTGAAAATTATAAATATACTAGGAAGAGANGTGAAGAAAACAAGAAATACACCCCTATTTTATATTTATGATGACGGAACTGTAGAAAAGAAGATTATTTTGGAATAGATGACCATCTAAAAGAATTAATAAATTTCAACACTTCTTGTTTCATAATATTGTTCTGAACTTCAATTTCTGGATTTATTGAAGTTCTAAATTCTAAAAATCCGCTTACAAAATTATTAGATATATCAGTAATATAAAACATAGAAGATGTTGCAATATTAGAACCATATAACTCATAAGCACAAACATATTTATTCAATTCTGGGAGTTCTAAAAAACTGGAATCTACTACTGCTCCAAACTTNCTATGTTTATTAACTTTATTCTCGAAAAAAAACTTATTTCTCTGAAAATCAGAAGTTGAATCAACCACAAAAACAATATCTGAATTATATAAAGGGTACTTCACTCTATAAATATTATCCGTTTTCTCTACAACTGCAGAATTAGAATAACTAAATGTAATTATATAATCTTCAAAAACAGAAGTAACTTGTGAAGGTAATTCAATTTTTATTTTTGCTTTTAGTTTTGGGATGTAATATTCTTCTGAATTACAAGAAAAACCATACAGTACAATAGTTAATCCTAATACAATATATACTAGCCTTCTCATTTATTAATATTAACCTTTACTCTTTTTATTCTTCTATCATCTGCTGACTCGACAGTAAATGTGAAATTATCAATCTTAATTTCTTGTGAAATTTTAGGGATAACACCATTTTGTTCTAAAATAAGACCTGCAAGAGTTTCTGTATCTCCCTTTACATCATCAAAATAGTCTGCTTCCCATTCTACAATTTTTAAAAAATCGATTAATGTGGTTTTTGCTTCAAACACAAAAGTATCGGAATCTAATCTTGAATATTGATGACCATCATCATCAAATTCATCATTTATCTCTCCAACTATTTCTTCTAGAACATCTTCTAAAGTTACAATTCCGGAAGTACCTCCATATTCATCTACTACAATAGCTAAATGAATCTTCTTTTCTCTAAATTCATTTAATAAATCATTAATCTTCTTTGTTTCCGGCACAAACATTGCATCATGACGCAATGAAAACCAATCTACCTGATTTGAGGAAAGATGAGGAATTAAATCCTTTACATACAACACACCTTTTATATTGTCAAAAGATCCTTCAAAAACAGGAATTCTGGAATAAGATGAAGAAATAATAAGTTGTAAAACTTCTGAATAGGAAGTGTTTCTNTCTAATGCAATAACATCCGTTCTAGGTTTCATAATTTCNCTCACATCAATNTTTGCAAACTCAACAATTGATCTTAATATTCTTTTCTCATCTTCATGTTCTACCCCATCAGAAGCTAGTTCAATTGCCTGAGAAATCTCCTCCATAGAAATATCTGCAGATTTTTGTTTTAATCGTTTATCAATAAAGGAAGTTGTAGAAGTTAAAACAAAAGCGATTGGAGTAAAAATCCAGTTAAAAAGGACAATGATTGGAGTCATCTTTTTGCTAAAACTTACCGCATTTTTCTTTGCATAAACTTTAGGTGTAATCTCACCAAGTAATACTAAAATGAAAGTAATAACGATAACCTGAATGATAAACTGAAAAGTACCTCTGTTTTCAAAAGAGAAAAAATTAGAAGTTAGGTAGGAAGACAGAATTATTATAGCAACATTTATAAAATTATTAGCTATTAATATAGTAGCCAATAATTTGTTTGGATTTTTCAACAAATTCCTGATTTTCTTTTCTTTCTTTTCGTCAATTTTAGATAAATCCTCTAAGTTTTGGGAGTTTAATGAGAAAAAGGACACTTCAGAACCTGAAACAAGAGCAGATAAAAAAATCAGGATAAAAACAACTAATGTATATAATACTAAGTCAATAGGCATCTCATTTACCTCAAATGAAATAGTATTTAATAATATGGGAAGAGGGTCTTCTTTCAAAATTTATAATTTAAAATGGCAAATCATCATTTCCATTTTCTTCAGTCTTCTCAGGNACCTCTTTAGAAGCAGAATCGGGAGTTTCTGCATTATCTGCTTTTGATCCTAGCATAGTCATTTTATCAGCAATAATATCGGTTGCATATTTTGTGTTTCCTTCTGAATCTTCCCATCTTCTGTTGTGTATTTTCCCCTCAACATATATTGAGTTTCCTTTCTTTAAATATTTCTCAGCAATATCNGCAAGTCCTCTCCATAAAACTATATTATGCCATTCTGTTTGATTGACTCTTTCTCCTTGCTTGTTAGTATAACTTTCTGTAGTAGCTAAAGAAAAATTCGCAACTGCAACACCACTATCTAAATGTCGTACCTCTGGATCTTTTCCTAAGTTTCCAACTAATATCACTTTATTTACTCCTGCCACAATTTTATTATTTTCTACAAATATACATTATTTATTTATGCAAAATTACAGATTTAATGTATTTATCAATTAAAATTGGAAGAGGATATTCTTCAATTNCAACCCAGTTTATTTTTAAAAAATTGGAATCATTTATTGCATCACATTTAATATGATAAAAACTAGTATGTATTAACTGATGAGAAAGTTTATGTTTGATTTTCGTGGAAATTTTTTCAATTATTGGATCACCTATAAATAGATTCTTCCACTGCTTTGTATTTACTAATTGACTCTCTGTAAATTCTCCTTCAATTAATGGAAATTGATATAAAGAATTCCATATACCTGAAGTTCTTTTTTGTAAATACGTATGATTTTCAGATGAGATAATCAGATAATTAAAATACTTCTTTGTAACTTTTAGAGATTTGCTTTTTATTGGTAATAATTCTACTAACTCTGTTCCAAACGATTTGCAAGAATTACGTAGGGGACAAATACTACAATCTGTCTTTTTTGGTGTACACATTAAAGCTCCAAATTCCATTATTGCCTGATTATGAATGGCAGGATCTACTATATTCATTAATTTTTGCGATAATTCTTTAAATATTTTCTTTCCATCTGATGAATCAATTGGAGTGTCAATAGCAAAATATCTACTCAAAACTCTACTTACATTTCCATCTAAAACAGCATATGGTAAATTATAACAAAATGAAGAAATTGCAGCAGCAGTATAATCTCCTACACCCCTTAATCCTCTAATTAATTTGTATTCCTTCGGGAACTGTGAATTAAAATTATCTCTAATTATCTTTGCTGTAAAATGCAGATTTCTTGCTCTTGAATAATATCCTAAACCCTGCCAAACTTTCAAAACCTGATCCTCAGAAGCGTTTGCCAAATCAGTAATTGTAGGAAATTCTTCTATAAAATTAATATAATATGGTAAACCTTGAGAAACTTTTGTTTGCTGTAAAATAATTTCAGAGATCCATATTTTGTAAGGATTAGTCGTATCTCTCCATGGTAAATCTCTCTTATTTTTATTATACCACTTTATTATCTCATCTGAAAAAATCATAAATAACTGAATGTTAGCCTTATATAAATTAAAAAAAGAATTTGTTTAAAGGATTTTTAATAGTAAATTTAATATATTTGCGACTCCAAAAATAAAAGAAAAATTAACAAAAATTAATATTTAGTAAAAAATGACAAAAGCAGAGATAATAAGCAAGATATCTGAAAGAACAGGAGTTGAAAAAACCACAGCATCTGTAGTTGTAGAATCTTTAATGTTAGAAATTAAAGAATCAATAAAGCAAGACGAATCAGTGTTTTTAAGAGGATTTGGAACATTTTTAGCTAAAGAAAGAAAAGAAAAAACTGGAAGAAACATTTTAAAGAATACAACAATAATTATTCCAGCACATCACATACCTTCATTTAAACCAGCTAAGGTCTTTAAAGAAGAAGTGAAAAATAACGTAAAATCATAAACTAGTANTTCTAGTTAAAAGAATATAATATGTCAGGGGCAAAAAAGAAAAAAGCAAAAAAGATTTCAACTCACAAACGTAAAAAACGTTTGAGAAAAAACAGACACAAGAATAAATAAACTGTAAAAAGTTTATTTAAAGTAATTTCAACTATGAAATTCGAACTTGTAATTGATTCCAAACCAACAGAAGTTGTTATTGCTCTATTAAAGGAAGGGCGATTAATAGAACTACACAAAGAAAAACACGATAATAATTATTCTGTTGGAGATATTTACCTAGGAAAGATTAAAAAAATTGTTCCTGGGCTAAACGCTGCTTTTGTAGGTGTTGGTCATGAAAAAGATGGTTTTCTTCACTACCTAGATTTAGGATCTCAGCTAAATTCATTTAAGAAATTTACAGATAAAACAAGAACCAAAAAACTAAATACCGCATCATTAAAAAATTTCAGAAAAGAAAAAGATACCCTAAAAGAAGGTAAAATTCAAGATGTTGTAAAAAGTGGTGACCATTTAATGCTTCAGGTATCAAAAGAGCCAATCTCATCTAAAGGTCCAAGACTTTCTACGGAACTTTCCTTTGCTGGAAGATATATGGTTATGATCCCTTTTTCTGATAGAGTTTCTATTTCTCAGAAAATAAAAAGTTCAGAAGAAAAATCAAGATTAAAGAAACTGATACATAGTATAAAGCCTAAAGGATTTGGGGTTATTATTCGTACAGTAGCAGAAGGTAAGAAAGTAGCAGAGCTAGACACTGACATGAAAAACCTTTACAAAAAATGGCAGATTATATTTAAAAAACTGAAAACTGCAAATCTAAATGAGAGAATACATGGTGAGATGAATAGATCATCTGTTATTTTACGAGATTTATTAAATTCTGGATTTAGTAAAATACATGTAAATAGCCCTGAAATACATGCAGAACTAAAAGAATATCTTTCTAGAATCTCTCCTGATCAGGAAAAAATAGTTAAATTATATAAAGGAGAGGTTCCTATTTTTCAGAAAATGAATATTACACAGCAAGTGAAAAGTTCATTCGGGAAGACTGCTAGTATGAAAAGCGGGGCTTACCTTGTAATTGAACATACTGAAGCACTACATGTAATTGATGTAAACAGTGGAAAAAAAGTAGATTCGAAAAAGAATCAGGAAGCAAATGCTCTTGCTGTCAATAAAATTTCTGTAGAAGAAGTTGCTAGGCAATTACGACTGAGAGATATGGGTGGAATTATTGTTGTTGACTTTATTGATCTGCAAAATGCCAAAAACAGAAAAACCATTTATGATAGCATGATAGAAGCTATGAAAACTGACAAAGCTAAGCATAATATACTTCCACTTACAAAATTTGGGTTAATGCAAATTACTAGACAAAGAGTAAGGCCTGAAATGAAAATTGACACNCAAGAGAAATGTCCTATGTGTACCGGAAATGGGAAAATTGATTCTAGTTTACTTCTAATTGAAACTATAGAAAATAAAATTGAGAATCTAGCAACAACACAAAAAGGGGAAATAGTAATTGCTACACACCCTTTTATAGAATCTTATATTAATAAAGGATGGTTCTTTAACTCTATATCTCATAAATGGAGCAAGAAATTTGACAGAAAGGTTATTATTAAATCTGATGAACGACTACATCTATTACAATATAGCGTAGTTAATTAGACTTCTTCTCTNTAAAGTAATAGTATGAAAGTGCAATTACTGTAAGAACTATTAACACAGCTCCAACAAAATACCCCCATCTTATATTATCATTTTCCAGAAAAAAAGGAATAGAAAATATTGCAATTAGAATCATTCGTATTATAACATTAATAGATCNGAAAACACTATTTGCTCTACCAATTAAATTATTTGGCACATGTGAAAACAAATAAGTTGTCCGTAATATTCTAACTCCAGCATTAGTAACNCCTAAAATAAGATTTGCAGCAAAAAATAAAAATAAATTATTACTAANACTCATTCCAAGAAACGCAANACTTACAACAAACATTAATAAAACAACACTTAAATATTCATTATATTTACTAAAAATCCTGTAAACCAAAAATCCAGATAATATAGCTCCAATAGAATAATAAACTTCAGCTGAGGCGTAAACATCTGCAGAAGAGTTCATAAATTTTTCCACATATGATGGGAGCAACACATGTACCTGAACCAAAGTAAAAGCAAACAAAATATAACTTAAAGTTCCGAAAGCAAAAATATTTGGATTTGATCTCAAATATTTAAAACCTCCTTTTAATCTACTTAATAGTGACCCCAAATGAACTTCTCCTTTATCAATTGGCGTATATTTAATAAATAAGAACAAAGTAATACCTACAAAATAAGTGATTGCATCCATCATAAATACTTTCTGGATGCTCCAAGCTTCTATTGTAAAAGGAAAAGTAATATTAAATCCTGCAACAGTAAAACTAGAATTAGTAATACCAGTAAGTAACACAGCAGCGAAAGCTCCTGCAAACATAGAGGTTACCTGCCCCTGAATTTCTATATAGGAATTTAGCTTCCCATAATTCCTTTTTTCTGTTATTTCTTGACCAAACGCATATAAATTAGGATAATGAATATTGTAATTAAAAATAGTTAGTCCAAAAACCAACAACACCAAATATTCTGAGAGTAGATATTCTGGATTTGAATCATTAAGAAATCCATAATAGGAGATAAGTCCGATTACACTTCCGCAAATAAGATTGGTATATATAAAGACTTTTTTTCTAGAATATCTATCAACAATTGTGCCCGCGTACAAACCCCAAAACAAGGTAAGAAAAGTGATAAATAAATAGAAAAAAACAAAGATTTCTGGTTTGTCTATAATGTCAACAAAATACCAAGGAATTGCCATCATGCTTATTCCTTGCGCAAAACCAGAAATTATATTAGAAATAAAAAGAAGAGTTATTGCCTGTTTATTTTTCATT
>PAKE01000025.1 GCA_002710495.1 Flavobacteriales bacterium | reverse complement strand
TTAAATGTTGATCTCCATTAAAAAAACCACCTGTACCAAATGTATTATCTGGAGCTCCTCCAAAAGATATAGATGTATTAGCATTAGGATCAAAATTAGTAGCATTTGGGTCTGTACATCCTAATATAGCGGATACGCATGATCCATCATCATAACAAGCTGTAGAATCATAATTTACAGAACTTATATTAGTACATCCAGCAACATAACAACATGAACCATCATTAACAATAGCTAACACAGTATAATTATATGCTACAGGGTCCGTACAACCATATCCTGAACAAATACTATTTATTGATTGAGCGTTTACAGCAATCGCTCTCCTACCCTTTCCATTATTCATCTTTGATCTTACAGAAAACCAACTATCAGTAACATTAGGATTAGGATTAATAACCCACACATTTGTATTAGTAGTAGTGAAAATAGAATCCATATATTTTTGACCAAGCATACTAATTTCATAAGATGTTGTTCCATTTACAGCATTCCAAGAAAAATTTATTGAATCTGGACACGGCCAATAGACACTAAGATTTGAAGGAACATCTATAATTGTAAATGGAAATAATGATTGAGATGTGTTATTATTAGCTGTAATCCTTATCAAAGCATTATCTGTTACAACATTTGGCACTTGCCAGCTATAATATCTGTTTGTTATTTGAACATTTGTTGCTATGGAACTCCAACTATTACCACCATTTGTGCTATACTCAATATCAATTAATCCCTGATTATGATCAGAATCCCATCTTAGGTATTCTGTCTCTCCTGGAACCAATCCTTCTCCTCCTATTGGATAAGTTAGCTCAACATCAGAGTCTATAAACTCATATGTAACATAATATTGTTGAGGGCCATATGGTATTGCATAACCATCTATTGAAAGAGTATAATTTCCCGCTGGAGGATTATCAATCGTTACTTGCTCCATATTATTTAGATCATCAAAACCTCTTACTGCATCTAGATTAAGTAATGTAGAATTTGGAGTTGGATCTAATACCCAAGGATTGTATGAAGCTCCTCCTGGTGTTGTTAATTGAATATCAATATCATTAACTAATGATATAGAAGCAGATGTGCTTGCCTCTTTGTCATGCCAATAAACCATCACTTTAACTCTTGACAAATTAGCAGGGACATTGATAGTATAGGTATTATTAGAAGACTGAGAAATTGAACCATCAAAATGATGTCCGTTTTCTATCATTCTTACTGCTCTATATGCATTTACTTCTCCCCAACCATGTCTAAAATCTGGACCCGGATTACCTATATCATCTGCTGAATTTAACATTATACATTTCATAAGTGCAGAGGGTGGGTTTGTAACATTATTTACCTCTCTGTATGCTTGGTAAAGTTGTGCCATTATTCCAGCAATACCTGGACAGGACATAGATGTCCCTGTTTTAGTTCCATAAGTATTGTTATGCTCTGTAGAATATACACTTGACCCTTTAGCTCCAATATCTGGCTTAATACGTCCATCTGCGGCAGGCCCTCTACTAGATGAGTTAGCCAAACCACTTGTAGATGTTAGGTTGGCAACTGCTATTACATTTTTAGCTTGTTTGTGTCCTCCAGTTACATTACCCCAGTTAGCACCACTAGTACCTGATATATATGGATCAGTACAAGAAGAGCTACCGTTATTTCCTGCAGAAAAAATATGAATAAGTGATGGATAATTATTGTTCTGTTCATCAATATCTCTAGCTAATGATGTATATCCAGCGTTACAACCATTACTATATGAAGTTGAAGTAATAACAACATCATAATTAGTATGCAATAGTGGAAATGCATTAGAATTTGTATAGTTTTGAGTAGAATAACCCATAGTATATAAAAAAGAACCATCAGCCATCCCCTTTCCTTTTGGATCTAAATTTCCAGCTCCCATTATAGTACCTGAACAGTGATCTCCATGATCGTTTCCTGAAGATGAGCTACACCCATTACAAAAAGTTTCGTCTACTCTTCCCTGCCTGTCAATATGTGGTTGTACATATCCATCATCTTGCATAACAACATTAACACCCTCCCCATTATAATTTCTGCCTGTTACGTAATCTGTATTAATTACATTTGTTCTATGTAGAGTTCTACCACTATAATTCTCAGGCTCACCGGGAGCATCTATCGGTTCGATATATGAAACGAAAGACAAGTTAGCAATTGTTATTAAATTCGTTGGATCTATAGCAATTGTTATTGATTTAGAATTTTCATTAATTTCCTCAACATTCTCTGAAACTAATATTACCTGCTCAATAATCGATGAAATATCAACATCTTTAAATAACAATAATTTAATATGTAATAAATCATGTTTTATAGACCAACTAGGAAATGTATCTTTTTGTAATTTAAAATCAATCTTGTAAGATGATAAAATAGGATTAATAGAAATTATATCAAATTCAGATAAATTATTTTGAGTGAGATTTTGTTCTAAGTTTACAACAAAAATATTTTTAGGAAGGTAATATAAAAATTTAACTCCAAGTTGTTCTAAATTATCCCTCTGATTTTCAGTCGGCAATTTATTAAAAAATAATATTCTGTAAGAATCTGAATCAGAAATATCAGAATTTAAATTTTGATTAATTACAAAATCACCCGATTTAATATTCAAATCAATAATTTGTGAAAAAGATAAAAAACAAGTCACAGAAAGAAGCAAAAGAAAAAATTTTTTCATATACTTTAATTTTATTTAAGCAAATATATTCATTATTATTTAATTTGTATAATTTTTTGTATTAAAAGTTATGCGTATATTTATTGTTATTTTAAATTTAAGTAGTCAGATTAACTTTATACAAATGTAAATACATTTCAAATAAATTCCAAACAAAAAAACTAATTGCGACAATATTTCTTTTTCATAGTAAAGAATGTATTTTTGTAGTATGATTAAAGATTTACAAATACAAGTATCACCAGAAGAATCTTCTAAAAGAGCATTACTATTAAATATAGTTGCAAAGAAGTTGAAAATAGAAGAAGTTGAAATAACTCATTTAGAAATATTAAAACGATCAATAGATGCTAGACAAAAAATAGTAAAAATCAATCTAAAACTAAGAGTTTGTGTATCAGAAAAACATATTAAAACAAAAGAAAATCTTCCTGTATACAAAGATGCAAACGGAAAAGAAGAAGTTATAATTATTGGAGCTGGACCCGCTGGACTGTTTGCTGCTTTAAAACTATTAGAAAAAGGTAAAAAACCGATTGTAATTGAAAGAGGGAAAGATGTTCAAGAAAGAAGAAAAGACATAGCAAAACTAACAAAAAAACATATCGTAAATAAAGAATCTAACTACTGTTTTGGAGAAGGCGGAGCAGGAACTTTTTCAGATGGGAAACTTTATACCAGAAGTAAAAAGAGAGGTGATGTAAATAAGATATTAGATGTACTTATAATGCATGGAGCTACATCAGAAATAAGAGTGGATGCTCACCCTCATATTGGCACAAATAAACTACCAAAAATTATTCAGAAAATTAGAGAGACAATTTTAGAGTACGGAGGAAATATTTTGTTTAATTCTTGCGTGACCGATATTATTTTGAAAAATAATAAAGTAGATGGAGTAAAACTACTTTCAGATGATATAATAAACTCAAACAAAGTAATATTAGCTACAGGGCATTCAGCAAGAGATATTTTTGAACTACTTTATAAAAAAGAAATAGAAATACAGGAAAAAGAATTTGCAATTGGAGTTAGGGTTGAACACACACAAGAGTTAATAGATCAGATACAATATAAATGTGAGAATAGAGGAGAATTTTTACCTCCTGCACCCTACACTGTTACAAAACAAGTAAACGGTAGAGGAGTTTATTCTTTTTGTATGTGTCCTGGTGGAATCATAGCTCCATGTGCTACTAATAGTGGAGAAGTAGTAACCAATGGATGGTCTCCCTCCAGAAGAGATTTTAAAACTTCTAACTCAGGGATTGTGGTTGAATTAAAGTTAGAAGATTTTGTGAAATATGAAAAGTTTGGACCATTAGCTGGAATGCAATTTCAAAAAGAAATAGAACAAAAGGCATGCAGATTAGCAGGAGGAACTCAAAAAGTTCCAGCACAAAGATTGGTTGATTTTACCAATAACAAACAATCTGTAGACATACCAGAAACCTCATATATTCCTGGTACTACTTCAACCAAATTATCAGATTTATTGCCTCAGTTTATTAACCAGAATTTGACAGAAGGATTTAAACAAATCGGCAAACAAATGAAAGGATATTTAACCAATGAAGCAGTAATACACGCTCCAGAAAGCAGAACCTCTTCTCCAGTTCGTATTCCACGAGACAAAAAAACCTTCCAACATCCTCAAATTGAAGGACTTTTTCCTTGTGGAGAAGGAGCCGGGTACGCTGGAGGTATTATTTCGGCAGCTATTGATGGAGAGAAATGTGCGGAAAAATGTTAGTTTTGTAGAACTTACAACAATATTTGTCGTTTAAAAAATAAAACTATTAACTATGAAAAAAATATTTTTACTATTTCTATTTCCTTTATCTGTTTTTAGTCAATACACGTCTATCCCGGATACAAATTTTGAACAGTCTCTAATAAACTATGGTTATGACCTTGTAAAGGACGGTTTTGTTGAAACCTCTGCTATTGACACAGTTACAGATCTCACGATCAATAATAATAACATCTCTGACTTGACAGGAATTGAAAGTTTTATTGCTTTACAATCTTTATTTTGTTACGATAATAATTTAAGCACATTAAATCTAGTAAACAATACACAACTTTTCGAAGTAACCTGTTCTAATAACAATCTTACCTCAATAGATTTAAGAAACGGAAACAATAGTGGATTGTGGTATTTTATGTCAATCAACAACCCTAGTTTAAATTGTATTGATGTTGATGATGTCGCTTATTGTGAATATAACTTTGCTGTAGATAGTTGGACATCATTTAGTAATAATTGTTTTCCTACTAATATAAGTGGAGTTACTAATAACAAAAAACTAATTAGAGTTATTGATATTCATGGAAGAACAATAGATCCAAAACTAAATACTCCTCTAATTTATATATTTTCTGACGGTAGCAGGGAAAAGAGGGTATTTATACAGTAAACATAGAAAAAAATAATTTTTATTTTATCACCACCCTTTTCTCAACCCTACCATCTTGATAAATTTTAAGTTATGGCATGTTTTTCGGTGGTTTACATCTCTTTCCTTCAAAATCAGTAAAACTAAGCAATTTTAAATCAGATTTTTTTGTAGGAAGATTAACATGATTAATATTAGACAAATCTAATTCCTTATATATTTTGGAACAGATAATACAAACAGAAAAAGAATGAGTTTCATAGTATTAATTTTTGTTAAAGGTAATAATTATTTTCTTCTTCTATTCACTCCTTTATCCCCTCTACTTTTTGGTTTCTTGTATTTTACTCTTCTCTCTTTTCTCCACTTATCTCTATCATTTACTTTCTTATTCTTTTCTTTCTTTTCATGAAAAGAAAGTCCTACCTCTACTTTTTTGACATTCCTGTAAAAATTCTTTCCATTTGATTTACGCTCTTCTTCGGTTAATTGTTGAGTTATTTCTACTTCTTCTGGTATTTCTGCAACTGGAATCTTGTAATTCATTAAATCTTCAATAAATTCTTTGTTTTTCTTCTCTTTCTCAGTATAAAACAAAAATGATTTACCTTTTTCTTCTGCTCGTCCAGTTCTTCCAATTCGGTGCATATAATTTTCAGGATAAATTGGAGTATCAAAATTTATAACATGTGAAATTTTATCTAAATCCATGCCTCTAGCAATTATATCAGTTGCGATTAGGATTCTGCAAGTTCCCTCATCATACTTTTTAATAGATTTAAACCTATAATTCTGACTTTTATTAGAATGAATAACCGCAATATCTGACACAAAAAATTCTTCTAAAGCTTCAAATAATCGGTCAGCAATTTTTTTGGATGAAACGAAAACTAAAACCTTTTTAAATTCCTCCTTATTCCTTAAAATATGAACTAATAAATTTACTTTTGTATAATAGTTAGGGACTGAATATTTTATCTGAGAAATATTATCAAGAGGAGTGCCACTTAGTGCTATTTGTACTCTTTTTGATCTAATGAAAAAAGAAGAAATTAGTTCATCAACTTCTTCCGTCATAGTAGCTGAAAACATTATATTTTGTCTTCTTTCTGGAAGAAGTTCAAATATATTTATAAGTTGAAAACGAAAACCTAAATCTAACATTACATCTACCTCATCAATCACTAATTTCTTTATTCCCTTAAGTTGTAAAGCTCTGCAGAGTGCTAAATCGTATAATCTTCCTGGAGTTGCAACCACAACATCTGCTCCATCTTGCAATTTTATTTTCTGAGTACTTATATTTGTACCTCCATATACACCTACTATTCTACAACTAATATATTGAGTTAAACTTTCCAGAGTTTCAACTACCTGAACTACTAATTCTCTGGTAGGAACTAAAATTAAAATTCTAGGATTCTTTTGATCTGAATAACTTAATTCTTGCAAAAGAGGTAAACAATACGCAATTGTTTTGCCAGTACCTGTTTGTGCTATTCCAACTATATCCGTTCCACTAAGTATTTCAGAAAAAGTCTTTTCCTGAATTGATGTTTGTTTTGTAAGCTCCAAATCAGAAACCGCATTTTGTAATTGCTTATTTAAGTTAATATCAGAAAAATGACTCATAGGAAATTATAATTAGTGCAAAAGTAGGAATAAGATTAAGGTAAATCTTATTCAGTTACAATTTTCTGTTCCACCTCCCCATTATCAAATAGATAAAAAAGAATTTTATTCTTTTTAAAAGAGGTTTTTTTTCCTAAGATATCAGTTATTTTTAGGAGGTTTTTATTATCTTCTACACTATTAATATTTGTAGGAATATTAATAGTTATAGAGTGTGTAATTGTTTCTTGATTACAATTTGAATTTGTGTAAACAGTTAATGAAACTGTATAATTACCAGAAGAGGTATAAATATGAAGAGGATTTTCATCAGTTGAAGTTATTCCATCTCCAAAATCCCACAAAATACTTTCAAAATTAGAACTCAAATTATTAAAAGTAGCCATATCATTAGTAACATTAAAAGTAAAATCAGTATTAAATATATTCCAAGTGGATAAGCTATCTAAAACAGTATTAGAAGCGATAGTTTGCAAAAAGACTGCTGTAGCATGGCCTATTCCAATTGGCATATAAGTAGATCCGATTGGACTCTTTTTAAATATTGTAGCATAAAAAGTACATGCAGCCAAATAACTCCCATATATGCTAGGGTGACTATTGTCTGAAGAGTATAAATTTAAAGCACTATCCTGAGCAATAGATTCTTTCCAAGACATACCAACAGGTGAACAAGTAGCATTATGATTAAATCTCATGTCTAAATACGATTCTCTTAACCTTTGTTGCATGCCTGTATAGGTGCAAATAGGAGGATAAGACTGACAGTTTTGCAGATCTCCATATTTTCTACCCCAAGTCATAAAAAAAATAGGCTCTGTACACACAGAATTTGATTCTATAGAGTCTATAAGAATTTGCGCATAAGGAAACACATCATTACTTACTTGTGAAGGAGAAAAAGATGGCTCCTGACTCTGACATTGAATAATAACATTATCCCATTGTTGTTGAGATATTTTACTTAATGTTTGTGCATTAGTAGAATGCATCTGTAAAGTAGCTCCTCCTAGGGTATTTTGATCATAATTTAAGGTGTCTCCAAAAGATAATGCTATCTGTTTTACCATATATGGTAAATCATTATAAAAAGTATAGGAGTTTCCTACAAAAAGGACTTCTGTGGTTTGCTGTGAAAAAACAAATATTGGAATAAACACAACAACAGAGAAGATTCTTTTCATTACTCAACTATTACTCTCTTCTCTATACTACCATCCTCATAAATATAAAATAAAATAATATCCTGAGAAGAGTTGACTTCTCTACCTAATATATCTACTGTTTTTACAAGATTCTTGTTAAATGGAATCTCAGTTATATTCGTAGTAGTATTAACACACGGAACCTCTACCTCAATGTTATAATAGAAATAGTAATAACCTGCAGAACCTGCGCTAGATCCTGTTATATTCATAATTGTTCCGATATTATAAGGATAATTAGCTCCAGCATCATTTCTGTATAAACCTGAATAATCAGAAGATATTCCTAATTCCATATCATTACCAATTGGAACATCAAAGTTCAACTGTAATTGTTGCTGGCCTGGATTAAGAAAATGGGTAGTGTCATCAATAACAGATCCATTACTGCTTCTTAACTCAAATGTTACGCTAGTAGCAAAATCAGCATAAAAAACAGCTGACTTAATTGTTAAATCAGTAGTGGCGTCAAAAATCAAATGTTGATCACCTATAAAATAACCACCACTTGAAAAAGTATTATCAATCTCACCTCCAAATTCTAATGAAGTATTTGCAGAAGGATTGTAATTATTTGCTGAGGAATTCATACACCCTAAAATAGGAATGCTATTATCAATAAGTAAACTAGCATCTAATAATGTTATTTGTCCACTTACTAAAGTAGCTTGCAACGTATCAGAGATATATCCTATCTTTGAAAAAACAACATCAAAAATACCATCGTCAGCATTTCCACTAGTGTAATTACCTGATAAATCTGTAGTAGAGTTGTTTGAAATTGATGTATTTAAGATAACTATATTAGCTCCACTAATATTTTGACCAGAATTAACATCAGTGACTAGACCTTGTAAATAACATCCCTGACTAAATCCTCTCTCAAAAACAAGTAATCTACCATTACCATTAGAAGCAGAATTAATATCAGTAGAGATTATGAGACCAGATGGAAGAAATGGATATGTCCCCCAACATCCATCAAAACCATCTCCACTACCAGAATAGGAGTCATAATAAGCGACTTGAATTAAATTATTAGGATATGTTGCGTCATGAACTACTGTTCCATCTCTGTACCAAGAAGTTACTAAAAAATTACCATCAACATGAGTATTATGAGGTATGGAGTTCGAACCAGGATTAGACTGTATTCTATCAACCTCCTGAATATTATTCATATTTTCAACATTATAGGATCCAATATAAGAATCTGATTGTTCATCTGTAGTAAAAACATAATCTCCATCATCTGAAATCCAAATGTTATGCGTAAATTGATTTGGAGTTGGATGATGACCTAATGTTTGAGGATTAGTTTTATCAGAAACATCTACAGCGTAAAATTCTCCTTCATAAATACATCCAACCCACATAGTATCGCCTCTAACCATACCATCATGTATATAATAATCGTCCCATTCACCTAGATATAATGGATTCATAGGGTCTGTTGCAACATCAAAAAATATAGCACCACCATTACCAACATCCGCTCCAAATATATAAGCTACTCCATTCTCATCGATATAGATGTTATGAGCCGCATCGAAACTTGCGGTGTAATAAGTATAAGTTTGCCCTGTTAAATCAGTTAAATCAACAATAAGCAAACCTCCACCACCTTCAGTAGTAATATACGCATGATTCCCCCATGTTTTAATATCTCTCCAAGTAGAATTAACACCTGGTATAAAGAATGATTCTGTAGGGCTCTGAGGAGAAGATAAATCAATTACAGAGAATCCTAAATTAAGCCCAACTAAAGCGTATTCTTCTCCGGTTGTCGGGTTTGCCCATCCCCATATATCAGAACCCTCACTATCATAGCTAGCTCCATCCCAATTATAAGAACCAATCAATCCTAAGTTATAACTACTTTGTGAATTTGAAAAAAGAGGGAAACAAATTAGTATAATTAATATTTTTTTTATCATAGTTTTATTTTAAGAGATTACAAAAGTACATAAATTTATAGAGAATAAATCAAAATTTTTTCCATTACAAATCAAGAGTAATTTGTTGAGCTCCTTCATCAGATATGTTTGGTTTTTCAGAAGATTTTTCTGTTCTTTCTTTCTCCTTATTTTGAATAATTCCCCCTACTTCTTCATCTTTAATAATTTGAGATTCATTTTGTTGTTCTTTTGCAGGTATTACTTCAGTATATTCAGACACTGTTTCTGAATTATCTGCAGTTGGATATTGATCTTCTTTATACGGAAGAGAATCCAACCATTTTATTTCTTTTACTTTTTTATTAGATAATTTATTTCCTAGAGACTTCCATCCTTTTACAGAAATAAATTCTTCGATATTTATCTTTTCTTTCTTTCTATCTTTTCCTTTTTGTTTTACAAAAACAACTTCTGCTATTGGTCTCCAATCTGTAGAAACAACTTCTAATATAGACCCCTTATGTTCTCCAATAAATGAATATTTTCCCTCAGGAATACCTTCTGTAACAAATCGTTTTACAAAATGAGATTGCTTATTTCCATCAAAATAAATTATAGATATCGGTTTTTTAAGATTTAATTTCTCCAAAATAATCATATCTTCATCAAAATGGGTAGATAATTCCGTTCCTATTATTTGTATCTCTCCTTTCTGATTTATAGTGAGAAGTTTGTCATCCGCCTGAAACTCTCCAATTAATTCACCTCTATTATCTACATTTAATCGTTTTACGTTAGAATCGAACCAAATCTTACGAGCAGATAAAGTAGAAACTCCTTCTGATTTTAATTCAACTTTCTTAATAGAGTTTTTAGATAATATATTCCCTCCAGAAGATCTTCCTTTAATAACAATGTTAGAAAAATCTGCATCAAATCTTATTTTTTTTAATTTCTGTAACGCTCTTAGATGTACTGTTACAACTTCTGCCTCTCCATTCGGGTTAGAAGTAAAATACAGCACCTTACTTCCATTGTCAGTTTTACACAAACTATAATCTTTATTTCTGGTAACTCCAGTAACTGAAAATCTTTTTATATAATTTACAGCCTTACCACCATCTTTATAAATCATATTATAAATCGTACGATTATCCTTCTTTTTAAAAACTGCACAGTGAATAATATTTTTTCCCATAAACACCTTAGAATCTACTTTAGAAACCATAAATGTTCCGTCCTTTTTAAAAGCAATAATATCATCAATATCAGAACAGTCACAAACATATTCATCTTTTCTCATAGAAGTACCGACAAATCCTTCTTCCTTATTTACATATAATTTCTTGTTAGCTACAACAACTTTTGTAGCAACTATATTTTCAAAAGTTTTGATTTCAGTCTTTCTTTCTTTTCCTTTGCCATATTTTGTTTTTAACTCTTTAAAATAATTTATCGCATAATCAATAAGATTTACTAGATTGTATTTCACTTCTTTTATTTTACCCTCTAAAGTAAGTAATTCTTCTTCAGCTTTATTTAAATCAAACTTGGTGATTCTCTTAATTTTTATCTCTGTAAGTTTTAGTACATCTTCATCAGTAACCTCTCTTAATAGATGTTTTATGTGAGGTTTTAATCCTTTATGGATGGTAGAAATCACCAAATCCCACTGTTCTAATTCCTCAATTTGATGATAAATTCTATTCTCAATAAAAATTCTTTCTATAGATGCAAAATGCCACTTCTCTTGTAATTCGTCTAAATTAATTTCTAACTCTTGTTTTAATAATTCAAGAGAATGTTTTGTGGAAATTTTCAACATTTCAGAAACTCCAATAAATTGCGGAGTATCATTGTCAATCACACAAGATAAAGGGGAAATTGAAAGTTCACAATCAGTAAAACTATACAAAGCATCAATAGTTTTATCTGGAGAGATCCCAGTTGGCAATTCAATTGCAATTTCTAGATTCTCAGAAGTATTATCTTCTACCTTCTTAATTTTTATTTTTCCTTTATCATTTGCTTTTAATATTGAATTAATTAGAGACGTAGTAGTAGTTGAAAAAGGAATTTCTGTAATATGTAAAGTGTTTTTATCTATCTGAGATATTTTTGCTCTTATCCTAATCTTACCTCCTCTTTTTCCATCATTATAATCAGAAAAATCGGCCATTCCACCTGATTGAAAATCAGGGAAAATTCTTGGACTCTTACCTTTAAGTACTTTTATAGACGCATCTATTAACTCCTTAAAATTATGAGGCATGATCTTAGTTGAGAGCCCTACAGCAATACCTTCAACCCCATGAGCTAATAAAAGTGGAAATTTNACAGGTAGAGTTACAGGTTCTTTTCCTCTACCATCATAAGAAGAAATCCAATTNGTAATTTTATTATTAAAAACTACATCCAGAGCAAATTTAGTAAGACGAACTTCAATATATCTTGGAGCCGCTGCTCTATCTCCAGTTGCAGTATTCCCCCAATTCCCTTGCATATCCAACAGCAAGTTTTTGTTACCAATCTGAACCATTGCGTCACTAATAGAAGCATCTCCATGGGGATGAAATTTCATAGTATGACCAATAACATTTGCTACTTTATGATACCTGCCATCATCTAATTGCTTTAAAGAATGTAATATTCTTCTTTGCACTGGTTTTAATCCATCCTGAATATATGGAACCGAACGATCTAATATAACATAAGATGCGTAGTCCAAGAACCAGTTTTTGTACATACCGGAAACATGAATTACATTTTCATGCTTTTCTATGTTATTTTCATCATCTTCTAACTCGTCTGACATCCGTTATTCTGAATTATTTTATTAAATATCTGTTCTAATTTTTCTTTTCTCTTTTTACCTAATAAAGTTNGTGGTATTCTGACTGCAGATTCCCTTCCACTACTTGATCTCATTTGTATTAATAATATATCATTTATAGATAAAAAACTTCCAAAAAAACGAAAACCAATTAGCATATCATTTGTTAATTCTATATTATAAACCTTTGAAACAAGCCAAATAGATAGAACTCTTCTTGATTCTATTCTTAATGAAGAAGAATCAAATTTTATTCTATAATAGAAAATCCCATTATATAGGAGATAACAAAACAAAAAAGATGCTATATAAATCAAATAGTTATTATTAATTATAAATTTGTAAATGTCAGTATAATAGAAATAAAAATGAAAGGTTAATGGTATAATTAAAGCAGAAAAAAATAGCACGATAACTAATAAAGAAAGTTTTATCAATNTTTTTTTATTATGTATTAAAAATTTCTCCATTTACAATTCTATTTCTTCTTCTACTCGTAAATTATCTATAATAAACTTTTGTCTATCCGGAGTGTTCTTACCCATAAAGAAAGTAAGAATCTCTTGTATTTTATTTTCTTTTCCAAGTATTACAGGTTCCAACCTTATGTCTTTTCCTATAAAATGTTTAAACTCATTTGGAGAAATCTCACCTAACCCCTTAAATCTAGTAATTTCAGGATTTTTACCTGCCTTTTCCATTGCTATTTGTTTNTCTTCATTAGAATAACAATAATGAGTTTCCTTTTTATTACGAACTCTAAACAATGGTGTTTCCAGAACATATACATGACCTTCTTTTACTAATTCAGGAAAAAACTGTAAAAAGAAAGTAATTAATAGTAACCTGATATGCATTCCATCAACATCCGCATCTGTTGCAATTACAATTTTATTGTATCTGAGTTCGTCTATACCTAGTTCTATATTTAATGCCGCTTGCAACAGATTAAATTCTTCGTTCTCATAAACAATTTTCTTTGAAAGACCGAAAGAATTTAAAGGTTTACCTCTTAATGAAAATACAGCCTGAGTTTTAATATCTCTAGTTTTTGTAATAGATCCTGATGCAGAATCTCCCTCTGTAATAAAAATAGTTGTTTCGTGTCTTTCTTCTTTTTTATGATCGTTATAATGAACACGACAATCTCTTAATTTTTTATTATGCAAATTTGCTTTTTTTGCTCTTTCTTTAGCAAGTTTCTTCACACCTGCCATTGCTTTTCTTTCGTATTCTGCTTGCCTTATTTTCTTTTCAATGATTTCTGCAACATCTGTGTTTCGGTGCAAATAATTATCTAATTCTCTTTTCAGAAAATCATTAATAAAAGCACGAACAGAANTTCCATCAGGNTCNATCTCTANAGANCCTANTTTTGTTTTCGTTTGAGATTCAAAAACTGGTTCTATTACCTTAATACTAATTGCCGTATTTACTGATTGCCTTACATCAGACGGATCAAAATTCTTGCCAAAATGCTCTCGGATAGTTTTTACAATTGCCTCACGATATGCAATTTGATGAGTTCCACCTTGAACAGTATGTTGTCCATTAACAAAAGAGTAATATTGCTCAGAATATTGGTTTTTACAATGCGTGATTGCTACTTCAATATCCTCCCCTCTTAAATGAATAATCGGATATAACATTTCTGCTTCTGTATTTTGATCTAATAAATCAAAAAGCCCATTTTCTGAATAAAATTTCTCTCCATTATAAATTATTGTAAGTCCTGGGTTTAGATAACAATAATTCCACATCATTTTTTCTATATACTCATTTATAAAACGATATTTTCCGAAAAGTTCTTTATCTGGAACAAAAGTTACTTTAGTCCCTCTTCTGGATGTGTTTTCTTGTATTTCCTCATCATTTGTAATAATTCCCTTCTCAAATTCTACAAACTTACTTTTTCCATCTCTGATAGAACGAATACAAAAATAAGAAGAAAGAGCATTAGCAGCTTTTGATCCTACTCCATTAAGTCCTACTGATTTCTTGAATACTTTGGAATCGTACTTAGCTCCTGTATTAATTTTTGAGACAACATCTACTAATTTACCAAGAGGTATACCTCTACCGAAATCACGAACAGAAACTTTGTTATTTTTAACAGTGACTTCAATAGTTTTTCCATTATCCATCACAAATTCATCAATGGAATTATCAATAACTTCTTTTAATAGAATATATACCCCATCATCAGGTGAAGAACCATTACCCATTTTACCAATATACATGCCTGGTCGTAATCGGATGTGTTCTTTCCAATCTAGAGACCGAATACTATCTTCATTATATTCTTGTACTGCCATTCTGAGTAATTTTAAATACTAACACCTTAAAAATTAGGTAGCAAATATAACATAGTCCTAGTGTTTTTTTGAAAGATTTGAAATTGTGTTATTAACAGCTTTTCAACCGAGAAAATTAGGGAAATTAAACATTAAAAAGAAAGTGCATTACATCACCATCCTCTACAATATAATCTTTACCTTGAATCTTCATTTTACCTGATTCTTTACAAGCAAGTTCAGATTCTAATGTAGAAAAATCATTGTAAGAAATTACTTCTGCACGTATAAATCCTTTTTCAAAATCAGTATGAATAACCCCAGCTGCCTGAGGAGCTTTCATTCCTTTTGTAATCGTCCAAGCTCTAACCTCTTTTACTCCAGCTGTAAAGTAAGTTTGTAAATTTAACAGTTTGTATGTTGATTGTATTAAATGGTGTACTCCAGGTTTTTTTAATCCCATTTCTTCTAAGAACATTTGCCGCTCTTCAAAATCATCTAGTTCAGAAATTTCTGACTCTATTGCAGTTGCAATTAGCAGTATTTCTGCATCTTCGTCTTTCACCACTTCCTTAACAGCATCGACATGTTTGTTTCCAGATTTCATAGTGTTTTCATCTACATTACAAACATATAAAATGGGTTTTGATGTAAGTAAATGTAAATCCTGAATCGATTCTAAATCCGAATCTGTTGCTTCTAATGAACGAGCCGATTTCCCACTCTCAATGTGTGATATGTATTTTTCTAAACTTGATACAATTTTCTGAGCATCTTTGTTTCCAGATTTTGCAATCTTTATATGTTTTTCTCTCTTCTTCTCTATTGTTTCTAGATCTTTTAGTTGTAATTCAAAATCAATAGTTTCTTTATCTCTTACCGGATTAACACTTCCATCAACATGCACTATATTATCATCTTCAAAACATCTTAAGACATGAATAATAGCATTAGTTTCACGAATATTAGATAAAAACTTATTTCCTAANCCCTCTCCTTTGCTAGCTCCTTTTACAAGTCCTGCAATATCTACAATTTCTACAGTGGTAGGCTGTACTTTTTCAGGTTGCACTAATTCTGCTAATCTGTCCATTCTTACATCAGGAACACTAATAATACCAATATTGGGTTCTATAGTACAGAAAGGATAATTTGCTGATTGAGCCTTCGCTCTAGATAAACAATTAAACAGTGTAGATTTACCAACATTTGGTAAACCAACAATACCACATTGTAATGCCATAGATTTCTCTTTTTAGGTCGGCAAATATACAGAAATCTATTCCAAGTAATATTAGATAATAAGGAGAAAAAAATTATCAACAAAGCGTTAATAAAATAGATATGTTTTCAAACTATTAAGAATAAAAACACTCTTTCAATAAACTATATTTGCTCTTATATATTAAAACAATAAAATGACAGATATTCAAAAATTAAAAAATATTATTCCTCAAGTAAGAAGAGATATTGTACGTATGGTTCATGCAAATAACTCTGGTCACCCTGGAGGTTCTTTAGGATGTACAGAATTTATGATAGCACTTTATTTTGAAGTGATGAACCATAACACAGAATTCAGCATGGATGGAATTGGTGAAGATATATTCTTCCTCTCAAATGGACATATCTCACCAGTTTGGTATTCTGTATTAGCCAGAAGTGGATATTTTTCTGTTTCAGAATTAGCTACTTTTCGAAAATTAAATTCCAGACTTCAAGGACATCCTGCTACTCATGAAGGATTAGAAGGAATCCGCATGGCTTCTGGTAGTTTAGGACAAGGGCTTTCAGTAGCATTAGGTACTTGCCAATCCAAAAAACTAAATAACGACAACTCCATTGTTTATACCCTGCATGGTGATGGAGAATTACAAGAAGGTCAAAACTGGGAAGCAATTATGTATGCTGCAGGAAACAAAATAGATAATATAATTGCTACAGTAGATTACAACCAAAAACAGATTGATGGGAGTTTAGAGGAAGTATTATCAATAGGAGATTTAAAAGCTAAATTTGAATCTTTTGGATGGATGGTTTTTGAAGAAGAAAAAGGAAATGATATAGAATCTATCCTTAATGTGTTAAATGCAGCAAAAACAGAAACTAAAAAAGAAAAACCAATTGTGATTTTACTTTACACTGAAATGGGTAATGGTGTAGATTATATGACAGGAACACACAAATGGCATGGTTCTGCACCAAATGACGAGCAATTAGAAATTGCTTTAAATCAGAATGAAGAAACTTTAGGAGATTACTAAAAAATACAGATATTTATTATGGAAATGAAAGACACAAGATCAGGATTTGGAGCAGGACTTACACAGCTTGGTAAAACAAATAAAAATGTAGTTGCACTTTGTGCAGATTTAACAGGATCTCTAAAAATGGGGGATTTTGCTGCAAACCATCCAGATCGATTTTTTCAAGTTGGAGTTGCAGAGGCTAATATGATTGGAATGGCAGCAGGACTAACAATAGGAGGGCAAATTCCATTTACAGGTACTTTTGCTAATTTCTCAACATGCAGAGTATACGACCAAATTAGACAAGTAGTGGCTTACTCCAATAAAAATGTAAAAATCTGTGCTTCTCATGCGGGACTTACTCTTGGAGAAGATGGAGCAACTCATCAAACTTTGGAAGATATTGGTCTGATGAAAATGTTACCTGGGATGGTTGTTATCAATCCATGTGATTTTAATCAAACAAAAGCCGCTACAATTGCTATTGCAGACTATAATGGACCTGTATATTTAAGATTTGGAAGACCAAAAGTTCCTAACTTTACTCCAGAAAACCAAAAATTTGAGATTGGAAAAGCACTTCATTTAGAAGAAGGAACTGATGTGAGTATTTTTGCTACAGGACATTTAGTTTGGCAAGCTTTAGAAGCTCAAGTAGAACTAGAAAAACAAGGGATTTCTGCAGAGGTAATCAACATACATACTATAAAACCATTAGATCATATCGCAATTCTAGAATCTGCAAGAAAAACAAAATGAGTAGTTACGGCAGAAGAACACCAGATGAATGGTGGTTTAGGAGACAGCGTTGCTCAACTATTAGTTAGAGAGTTACCAACTCCATTAGAAATGGTTGCTATGAACGATAGTTTCGGAGAAAGTGGACCTCCAATGAAATTAATGGAAAAATACGGACTTACATCAAAAGAGATAATATCATCTGCTAAAAAAGTAATAAGTAGAAAATAATGTCTTCTGCAAAAGACATCTTTAAACTTCATCAAGCACAGACCTTTCCCTTTCCCTCTTGTTTGGAAATAGAATCTGCAAAAGGAAGCTATATTTATGA
This sequence comes from Flavobacteriales bacterium, assembly GCA_002710495.1. Lineage (GTDB taxonomy): Bacteria > Bacteroidota > Bacteroidia > Flavobacteriales > BACL11. The sequence goes on along the minus strand of PAKE01000025.1, from coordinate 9,933 downwards.
TGTTAATGGAAAAGCTTATCTGGATTTTGTAGCTGGAGTTTCTGCAAATACGATAGGTCACTCCAACCCTATTATAACAAATGCTGTAAAAGAGCAATTAGAAAAATATACGCATGTAATGGTGTATGGAGAGTATGTTCAATCTCCACAATATAAATTAGCACAACTACTTTCAGATAATCTTCCTAAACGTTTAAGTACAACTTATTTTGTAAATTCTGGAACAGAAGCAATTGAAGGAGCTATGAAACTTGCTAAAAGAGCAACTGGCAGATCTGAAATTATTTCTTGTAAAGATTCTTACCATGGTTCTACACAAGGAGCTCTTTCTATTATGGGAAATGAAGATCATAAAGCAAAATACAGGCCTCTTCTACCCCATTGTAATCAGATTATATTTAATGATAAAAATTCAATAGATAGAATTACTAAAAAAACTGCTGCAGTTGTAATAGAACTCATTCAGGGTGGAACAGGATTCATCACAATTACAAATGATTTCTTAAAAAAAGTAAGAGAAAGATGTAATGGAACAGGAACTCTCCTAATATTTGATGAAATACAAACTTGTTACGGCCGTTTAGGAACACTATTTGGTTTTGAGAAATATGACATAATACCTGATATACTTTGCATAGCAAAAGGAATGGGAGGAGGAATGCCAATTGGAGCTTTTATTTCTTCTTGGGAATTAATGAATCTACTCACTTTAAAACCAAAACTTGGACATATTACAACATTTGGAGGTCATCCTGTAAATTGTTCTGCTAGCTTGGCTTGCTTAGAACATTTACTTTCTTCTAATATGATGAATGAGGCAGATAAAAAAGAAAAACTCTTCAGAGAACATTTAAATCACCCAAAAATAAAGGAAATAAGAGGAACAGGATTAATACTTGCAGTAGAATTAGATAGTGAAGAATTAACAAAAAAAGTAGTAGAAAAATCTTTAGAAAACGGATTAATTTTATTCTATTTTTTGTTTACTAAAACATCTTTCAGAATAACTCCTCCCCTAACTATATCGGAAGAAGAAATAATTGAAGGTTGTGAAATTATTAAAAAACAATTATGACTTCTTTACAAAACAGGTTTTTAGTACAATTTGAGATTTTCCAACTCTACACTCAATATTATTAGGATCAGCAATAGTTCGGATATTTTTTATTTTATCTCCTCTCTTTAGAGTTTTCGACATCCCTTTCACTTTTAAGGTTTTAGCAACTATAATTGTATCACCATCATTTAATACATTTCCTACAGAATCTTTAGTTTCCATTAGTTTTATCATTTAGCATGGGTACAAATGAAAACTCCCCATGAGTAGTTATTTTAGTTTCTGTTTCTGATGTTTTTTCAATAAGATTCATTACTTGCACATCACCTGCCCCTATAGGAGCTACCATTCTTCCTCCTGTCTTTAATTGTTTTATAAGATCTTCAGGAATAGCCGGAGCACCACAAGTCACTATTATTTTATCAAATGGAGCAAATTGTTCCAACCCTTTATAACCATCTCCATAATAGAAATTACAGTTGTACCCTAATTCTGGTAAAAATTGCTTTGTTTTCTGAAAAAGTTCTTTTTGTCTTTCTATGGTATAAACATTTGCTTCCATACCAATTAATACCGCTGCCTGATATCCTGAACCTGTACCTACTTCTAATACTTTCTCATAAGGATTCAACTCCAAAAGCTGAGTCTGAAAAGCTACTGTATATGGTTGAGAAATAGTTTGTCCTGATCCAATAGGGAAAGGCTTGTCCTGATATGCAAATTGTACGAATGCATTTTCTAAAAATAGATGCCTAGGGATCTCATTTATCATACGCAAAACAGATTCATCAGAAATCCCTTTTTTTCTTATTTTATCTACTAATATTTGTCTTAACCCCTTATGCCTAAAAGTATCCTTCATTTTATAGTTTTCAAGATAATAAATTTATATTTTCGCATGAGTTTTATTTCAAAACAAATAAAGAATAAAAAAATAGATATTTTGAAAAATAATACACATAAAAATACACACTCTTTTGTTAATATTACTTTTCTATTTCTTATCAGTTTATTTTTCATCTCTTCTTGCGATAAAGAAGAAAACATTCAAGAGGTTCCTTCTTATATACACATTGAAGATGTAATTCTAACAACTAACGCATCTGAGGGGTCAGACAAACATAATATTACAGATGTTTGGGTATATATTGAAAGCAATACCGAGATTGAATTTAGAGGGGCTTACCCTCTACCTGCAACTATCCCTCTACTTCAAACAGATAGCACAAAAATATATATTCGTGCCGGAATAAAAGATAACGGGATTTCCGGAACCAGAGTAAAATACAGCTTTTATAAAACCTTTGAAACGGATGTCTTTTTAGTAAAAGATAGTATTATAAATATCAATCCAAATTTTGAATATGTAAGTAATGCTAACTTTGAAATTGAGAACTTTGAAGGTGTTGGCACTAATATAGATACTACTCTAAAATCAGATATTGATTTTGAGGTAAGAACAGAAGATGGAAACAAATACGCTCATGCTATTTTAAATGATAACGATCTGATCTTTGAAGTAGCAACGGAAGAATTTGAGAATTTACCACAAGTAGGAGCTCCAGTATACATAGAATTAGACTATAAATCTAATCATGATTTTATAGTTGGAACCTATATAAATTATCCTTTTTCTGTAGTAAACAGAGAATTAATTTGGGTAACTCCTAAAGAAGATTGGAATAAAATTTACATTAATATGACTAGAACAGTAAGTGAGGCAATTGACAATACTTCCATGAAATTTTATATCAATATATTCCGAACAGATACAACTCAAGATGCATGGATAGAATTTGATAATTTAAAAATATTATATTAAGATGAAGAACATTACAGTAATTGGAGCAGGAACAATGGGAAACGGAATAGCACATGCTTTTGCACAAAGCGGATATTCTGTAAATTTAGTTGACATTTCTACAGATTCATTAGATAGAGCAATTGCTACTATAACAAAGAATTTAGATAGATTACTTTCTAAAGAAAAAATATCCGAGTTAGATAAAAATAATACTCTATTCAATATATCAACCAATACTGATTTAACTGACGCAGTAAAAGATGCAGACTTAGTAATAGAAGCTGCAACTGAAAATATAGATATTAAACTAAAAATATTTAAACAACTAGATGAGATATGTGATGATAATACAATTCTAGGAACCAATACCTCCTCTATCTCTATTACTAAGATTGGTTCTGTTACAAATAGAATGGATAAAGTAATTGGAATGCATTTTATGAATCCTGTACCAATCATGAAATTAGTTGAAGTAATAAGAGGAAAAGAAACTTCTGATAGCACTACTACTACCATTATGGAACTTTCTAAAAAATTAGGAAAAGTTCCAGTAGAAGTAAATGATGCTCCAGGATTTGTAGCCAACAGGATCCTGATGCCTATGATAAATGAATCTATACTAACATTAGAAGAAGGTGTTTCTGGAGTTGAGGAAATTGATACTGTTATGATACTGGGAATGTCTCATCCAATGGGACCATTACATCTGGCAGATTTTATTGGATTAGATGTTTGTCTTTCAATTTTAGAAGTGATGCATGAAGGATTCAAAAACCCAAAATACGCTCCTAACAAAACACTAATTAATATGGTTAATCAAGGAAAATTGGGAATAAAATCTGGAGAAGGTTTTTACGATTATTCTGATGGACCAAAAAATAAAAAGATTTCATCACAATTCAAAAGATAATTCAGGGAATAATATAGAAAAAAGGAAAACAGCTTTTGTCTGTTTTTTTTGTATTATTGTTTTATGAATACACAGAAGACAGATCCTAAATCATTCGCCCCATTCAGTTGCAAATACACTCCACAAATTCCAGAACTTCTTCAAAATCTGAATTGTAGTATTGCTATTTCAACATACCAAGCAGGTAAAGTAGTATTTATCTCTGCGAAGGACGAAAACTCTTTAATACAACTACCCAGAAATTTTGAGAAAGCAATGGGAATTGCTGAAGATACCCAAAAAGATAAAATTGCTATTGCATGTAAGGATGAAGTTATTGTCTTTCGAAATTCTACTGATTTAGCAAAACACTATCCAAAAGCACCCAACAAGTATGATGCACTGTATTTACCAAGAAATACGTTTCATACAGGAGCAATTGATATTCATGATTTGAATTTTGGAAATAATGGTGAATTATATGCAGTAAACACTCTCTTTTCTTCCATAGTAAAAATTAATGATAATTATAATTTTACTCCTTTTTGGACTCCCCCATTTATCGATAAAATTGCTTCTGAGGATAGATGTCATCTCAATGGCATGGCCATGCAAAATGGAAAACCAAAATATGCTACTGCATTTAGTAATGGAAATACCTCTCAAAGCTGGAGAGATAAAGTGACTGAAAGCGGAATCATCATAGATGTGGAAAACAATACCATAATTGCCGAAGGACTTGCTATGCCACATACACCTAGAATCTTTAATAATGAGTTATACGTTTTACTATCAGCAACTGGGGAATTAATAAAAGTTAATACTGAAAATGGCACTTATGAAGTAAGTGTACAAATTGATGGTTTTGTAAGAGGAATGAGTTTCCATAAAGACTACTTATTTATAGGTCTCTCTAAACTCAGAAAAAACTCCTCTACTTTTGGAAAACTATCATTTGCAGAAAAAGCGAATGAAGCTGGAATAGTAGTAGTTCATCTCCCCACTAAAAGTATAGCAGGGAAAATAACATATCTTACTTCCTTGGACGAGATTTATGATATTCATATACTGGATGGAAAAACAAGACCAAACATTTTAAACACATTAACTGATGACCATAAAAATGGATTAATGATACCTAACACTACTTTTTGGCGTCAAGAAAATAATGATGAAAAAAAATAATCTTTTAGATAGTGAATTTAATTTACTATGCCTAGCATAGTATTCAATTCTTAATATCTTATTTTTGCATATCAAATAAAGTAAACTTATGAGAAACTACCACTTTTCTAGAAAGCAACGTCAATTAAAATATTTAGTTAAAAAATTAAGTACTTTAATGAAAAACGAAAAAGAAAATGTAAAATCAGAGATTAAAAGAATAGTTGATAAGATTAAGTTTTTAGTGACCCAACTCAACGGAATTATTTCTACTAATAAAATGCAGAAGATATTAGGGACTCTTACTCTTCTTATAGGTGTTTCATTTGCCAACACAGCTTCTGCACAGTATTTTGCATATCCAACAACAAACCCGTTTGGAATTTCACCTGGTTATACCAATTACACACAATCAGTAAACCTTATTGATATTGATAACGATGGAGATTTGGATTTATTTACTGACAGCTTAACTTATTCTGGTTATTATTCTATTGCAAAGAATTTTAATTATCAAGAAAATATTGGAACGGCTAACAATCCTATTTTTAATACACCTCAATTAAACCCATTTAACTTATCACCAGTCCCAAATGACACTTCTATGATTAGTGTAAGACATTTTGTTGATTTTGATGATGATGGTGATTTTGATGTATTATCTAATGTTATATATCAGGGTTACTACTCTTTTATATCAAAATATAGGTATCATGAGAATATAGGAACACCTTCTTCTCCTAATTTCTCACCAGCTGTTACAAATCCTTTCGGACTGCAAGACTCTCCAAATATTGAATTCTCAGCCATTGGAGATATTGATAATGATGGTGATTTTGATTTAATCAATTCTTCATTGGATTACTCTTCTGGCCAAATAACTTTTTTTAATTTTATAGAAAACATAGGATCTAATCTTAATCCAATGTTTACAATTCCGCAAACTAACACCTTTGGATTAATTCCAGCAGCAGGTGTAAAAAGTCCAGAGTTAACAGACCTTGATAATGATGGAGACTTAGATATAATATTTGGTGAAGAATATTATGGTGGTTCTGGTCAATTTACATATCATGAAAATATAGGAACTATAAACTCAGCTCAGTTTGCCACAGCAGTTATAAATCCTTATGGATTAAATGGATCTGTTCTTGATGCAATTCCTACTTTTGAATTTGAGGATTTGGATAATGATGGTGATTTAGATTTACTTACAGGAGAAGAAGACGAAACTTTTTATTTTGAAAATGTTGGAGTGCAACAAGCAGTAACTTATGAATGCATTAATTATTCATGTGTCGACCCTGGGACAGGAAACGGTACTTATGCAACATTATTAGCTTGTCAATCTACATGCATAGCTCCTGTAACCTATGATTGTGATTGGAATGGTAATTGTGATACAGCTTATGGAACATATGGTCAATATGCAACACTAGTAGATTGTCAAAATAACTGCACTCCACCACCTCAAACGTGGGAGTGTGATTGGAACGGTACTTGTTATGATCCTGGAGGAGGATGGGGGCAATACCCAACACTGAATGATTGCATGAATAATTGTCAAGCTCCAGAAAGTTATAATTGTGTTGCTCCAGGAGATTGTCAAGACCCTGGAGATGGAAGTGGTAATTATTGGTCATATAGTTCATGTATGACAGCTTGCCCTATACCTGAAACATATGATTGCGATGCTGTTACAGGATGTTATGATCCTGGAACCGGACAGGGTTTATATACATCACTTACAGGATGTCAAGCAAATTGTAATACTACTTCTATAAATTCTGAAGATCTAGCAAATTTCAATATTTTTCCAAACCCTGTTTCAGATGTATTAAACATTAAATCAGATAAGGAAATAATTAAAATTGAAATTAGTGATATTTTAGGAAAAATTATTCTTTCTGAAATTAATCCTAAAAATAGTATAAATGTAAAAAGATTACAAAAAGGAATTTACTCTATAAAAATAACCTTTAAAGATGAAAATTCTATAATACAAAAAATTATTAAATAAAGAAAAGGGAATCGAAAGATTCCCTTTTCTTTTACTCTAAAACTATTTTCTTGGTGATTTTTTGTTTTTCAGTGACGATTTCTAAATAATATATTCCCTTATCATATGCCGATAAGTCAATCTTATTATCTGAAACGTCTAATTGTTCTTGCATAATAATTTCTCCTAGAGTATTAATTACTTTTACAGAAGCATCATCTTGCAAACAAAATTCTACTACTCCTTTTGTAGGGTTAGGATATACATCTAATCCAACATTTAATTCAGTCAATGAATTTACATTTGTTGATTCATATAAAAATACATCATCAACAGCAGCCTCAACTAAACTTCCTCCGTCTAAATACTGTCCTAATCTGATACTATCAGAAGCAATAAATCTAATACTAAAATTATTTGTAATGCTTACATAATCTTTAACTCTAAAAGAAAACTTCCTCCAACTATTATCTGAAGTCACGTTATTTTCTACATATACCCAATTACTACCATCATCTGTTACTTGAACTTGCCACCAATCTGCACCAGGATTAGCTCCAGTAGGAGGAGAATTAGTGTACCATCTATAATATGAGAAAGTAGGATTATTATAGTTTGTTAAATCATAAGATGGTGAAGTTAATGTTGTATGACCATCATCAATGTCATTTGCTCCAATAGTACCTCCAGTCATGTCATTACCTGTAAAAGCGCAATATGCTCCAGATGGAGTGTGTTGAGTAGAAGGCTGAACTAGAATAGTGCCATCATAATATGTTCCTTCAGGAACTCCTATTTCCCACAAGCCAGTAGTTGCATTATCTGAAGGATGGGAAACATCCCAGAATCCAATATTAAAATCAAAATCTTGTTCCTCCATTAACTCATATCCAACCAAAATAAAATAAGGTAAATTTTTATGTTTATCTAGATGAGCTGAAAATGGAGTAATAGCAGCCTTCTTACTGTAAATATCAACAAGTGATAAATAATAAGCAACTACATTTCCCTCAGATTGAGATGGAATTTGAGCAGAATAATCATTACCCGAAACTATTGTTAGTGGAATACTATCCCAAATAGTTGAATTATTTAATTTGTAATAACAATATGCATTATTTAAAGCCCATGGGTAGGTCATATCAATCTCTGCATCTATATCAATTTGCACACCTCCTAAAGATTCATCAAGCTCTGTATGTATAAGTTCTGCATTGGATAGTAATGTAATCCCATGTAAAGCAAAGGCATCAACTATTGCGATATCATTAGGTGTTCCATTAAATATATTTCCATCATCATCATCAGAATAAAGGAATTCTAATAATACGTCTGTATATATCATACCTTCAGTACCGTCAGGACCATCAGGACCACCATCATATAAATCAACAAATAATTCTAATGCCTGATGCATATTTCCTAAATTAAGATAAGTATCCCAAAACGCTCCACAAATAATCTCTCCATCTGCATGAACCTCTCCAACTAAATCTTGAGGATATACCTTTGTAACTGAATCGTACTCTCTTACATTACTATTTGGATCATTTAACAGCCAGCCCTCACCTAAAACTGGATACTCTGTTAAAGATAATGCCCAGATATCTGCAGTTCCTTCATTTAATCCACCATTCCACATTCCTGCTCCAGAATTATATCTATAATCATTAATAGCGTGGCCATACTCATGATAAGCAACATCTGGGATTTTTGCACTAGCATTACATCCTCCTCCTTCATCATAAAAATTGATTGTTCCTCCTCCATAAAAGGCGTTACATGTATTAGTAGTAAGGTCAACATTAGTTTCCATTGAGAAGTCTAGCCCACCAAATAGAGGAAAATATTTTTTAAAATGAGTATGAATATTATTGACCGCATAAAAAGCAGTTCTTTCAGAGATCGTAGAATTTGTATTGTCAAATAAAACATTACTATTTGAAGAAGAAGTATTAAAACTAGGTACTACACTATTTGTTTGTACTTTAGTATAAGATCCTTCTAAATAATAGTTTGCATTTCCAGTATTAGATGGTAATACAACCTCTCCAAGACTATCTGTAAAGTAATTAGTATTATTATATCTGACCTTTAAATCTACAAGATCTTCTATTGAAGATGCATTATTAGGATTTGATGTGTAGACCTCTCCTTCTACATGAATAGTGGCTTGTGGAAGTTCAAATTTAATCTCATTTCTTCGCATAAGCAACTCTCCCGTATTAGCATCAACATAGCATACATATTCTGCTGGACCAATATTGTTTTTTGTACTTAAATGTACTACATAAACTAAATGATACTCGTAATTTCCGTTTTTTGGAATTGGTAGTATCTTTAAATTCTCTTCTATATCACTATCCGTAATAGAAAATGGTAAATTCTGTTTTGCAGAAATTAAAGATGATGAAGAGGGAAAAGTTGGAATAATAGATATATTAATATCTGAAAATACATCCAAACCAAAAACAACAACCTCATTATTTTTATTCATTTTCAAATAAAGTCTGCTATCAAGAACTTCCAAGTCTTGATAAGATTGAGTGTAAATATAATTTTTATATTTTCCGTTTTCTGTTTCAGATGTAAGTCTCAAATCTCCAAAAGGAACATTAAATACAGATAAATTATTTAAAATAAAATCTGATGGATTTGTTACAGATATTCCTTCTCCAAAGGCTCTGTGAGGTTTTCTGTTATTTTCATTAAAATACACATACCAATTTGGATTCAACGATTGAAATTCTTTCCATGCAATCTCATTTCTTAAATGATACTGAACATCAGTATTCAAATGAATTGCCTGTTTAATATATCTTACTTCATACTCGTCCTTATGAAAATGATCTCCAGAAAAAACAGGAACACAAAAGATAGTTGCGAAAATTACAAATAATATTTTTTTCATTTATTTTATATTTTTTAAGTTGTAAAAATACATAAATCTATTCAGAATATAGGAAACTTTGTTCCATTAAAAAAGAATCTATTTACGATTATTAAACAAAATAATTTCT
>PAKE01000001.1 GCA_002710495.1 Flavobacteriales bacterium | reverse complement strand
AAAGAAAGATGTATTACGTATTTTACAAAATTATTAAACTTCTCTGTAGAATACTTCTTAAAGAAGTCTACTTTATTATGAGGAAGTACTCTTCCTTGAGCATGATTTAATACTTGGCAATTTGGATGAAGTACAGCCATGGAAGCAGTTAGGGTTGTAAGATTTCTATAAGGACCAGATAACAAACAAATAGTTTCTAATGTAGAAATATCAATAGATTTAGATTTTAGAATCTCTTTCTCTTCTTTAAAATACTCTATTTTATGTTTAATCTTTCTTAGAATTTTTGATATCATATCTTAAAGCAAACTTAATAAAATAAATAATTTTAAACAAAAACAGGAGACTATCTTTCGATAACCTCCCGCTATGTACCCGGGACGGGACTTGAACCCGTACGGACATTACTGTCCATTGGATTTTAAGTCCAACGTGTCTACCAATTCCACCACCCGGGCAGGGTGTTTTTTGTTTGAAGAACTTTTGAGCGAGTGATGGGATTCGGACCCACGACCCTCACCTTGGCAAGGTGATGCTCTACCCCTGAGCTACACTCGCATTTAGGTGGCAAATTTAATTAAATATTCAAAATTGCCAACTAATTTTTTATTTTCCTATTAGTTTTTTTATTTCGTTAAGTTTCACCAGTGCTTCTACTGGAGTTAAGGAATTTATATCAATATCTGTTATCTCATCTTTTATCTGAATTAGAGTAGGATCATCTAGTTGGAAAAAACTTAATTGCATGTCTTCTTTTTCAGAAATTGTACTCTTGTTTTCTTCTTTACTTCTGCTATTTTCTAGTTTTTTAAGTATTTGTTCGCTCTTACTTATAATTTGTTTTGGCATACCTGCCATTTTTGCTACATGAATACCAAAAGAATGCTCTGAACCTCCTTCTTTTAAAGTTCGAATAAACATAATTTTCCCATCAATCTCCCTTACTGCAACATTATAGTTCTTTATTCTATCAAATTGTTCTGTCATATCATTTAGTTCATGATAATGAGTAGCAAATAATGTTTTTGATTTGCATTTATTTTCATGTAGATACTCTGCAATTGCCCACGCAATAGATACTCCATCATAAGTAGAAGTTCCTCTACCGATTTCATCCAATAAAATTAAACTCCTATCAGAAAGATTATTCAGGATACTTGCTGTTTCATTCATTTCTACCATAAAAGTAGATTCTCCCATTGAGATGTTGTCGGAAGCTCCAACTCTTGTAAAGATCTTATCTACTATGCCAATTTCTGCTGCTTCTGCCGGAATAAAACTTCCAATCTGAGCCATAATCACAATAAGCGCTGTTTGTCTTAATAGTGCCGATTTCCCCGACATATTTGGTCCGGTAATCATCATTATTTGTTGTTTTTCTCTGTCTAGTTGTACATCATTTGCTATATAGCTTTCTTCTGAGCTTTGTTGTTCAATAACCGGATGTCTTCCTTTTTTTATGAGTAAAGAAGTTCCTTCTGAAATAGTTGCTTTTTTATAGTTGTTTCGCTTTGCAATTATAGCAAAAGAGTACAGACAATCTAACTGAGAAATAATCTGTGCATTTAACTGAATTGATTGTACAAACTCTGACAAACTAAGTACTAATTCATTGTACAGATTACTTTCAATTTCTAATATTTTGCTCTCTGCAGAAAGAATTTTTTGTTCGTATTCTTTTAATTCTTCTGTGATATATCTTTCAGCACTTACCAAAGTTTGTTTCCTAATCCACTCTTCAGGCACTTTATCTTTATGTATGTTACGTACTTCTAAATAATATCCAAAAACATTATTGAACGATATTTTTAAGGATGGAATTCCAGTTTTTTCGCTTTCTCTTTCTAAAATTTTTTGCAGATAATCTTTCCCAGATTTAGATAAATTTCGGAGTTCATCTAATTCAGAATTTATTCTTTCTTTTATTACATTTCCTTTATTTACAACTGCAGGGGGATTTTCTGTAATGGTATTTTCAATTTTATCTGCAATGCTTTTACACGGATTTAATTGCTCCGAAATAATTTTTAATTCAGTGATATTAGTTTTTTTACAAGATTCTTTTATTGGATCAATAGCATTTAGTGCTTGCTTTAATTGATTACATTCCCTGGGAGAAACTCTTGTGGTGGAAACCTTAGATATTAATCTTTCTAAATCACCTATTTGTTTTATGTTTTCTTCTAAAACAGATATAAAATCCGGATTATTTAAGATATATTGAACTACGTCTGTCCGTTTTTCTATTTGTTTCTTATCTTTAAGAGGAAGAGCTAACCATCTTTTTATCATTCTGCTTCCCATTGGAGAAATAGTAAAATCAAGTACATCAACAAGTGTTTTTGCTTGATCATTTGTGGAATGAAACAATTCTAAATTTCGAATGGTAAATCGATCCATCCATACATATTTCTCTTGATCAATTCTGCTAATTTTCCTTATATGCTGAGTCAGATGATGATGTGTTTCCTTTAAATAATGGAGTACAGCTCCTGCTGAAATTGTTGCAGTTTCTAATTCGTGTATTCCAAATCCTTTTAATGATTTTGTGTGAAATTGATTTAGTAAGAGCTCCTCAGAATAGTCTGTCGTAAAAACCCAATCATCTAGCATATGTGTAAAGAACTGAGTGCCAAATTTTTCTTCAAATTCTTTTCTTTTACTTCTTTCAAAAAGCACTTCAGAAGGGGAAAAACTTTGTAGAAGTTTGTCAACATAATCTACTTTTCCTTGCGTAATCAAGAATTCTCCTGTACTATTATCCAAAAAAGATACTCCGATATTATCTTTATCAAAAAAAACAGATGCTAGAAAATTATTACTTTTTTGGTCCGATAAAGTATCTCTGTAGGATACTCCAGGAGTTACCAATTCTGTAACTCCTCTTTTTACTATTTTCTTTGTTGTTTTTGGATCTTCTAACTGATCGCAAATTGCTACTCTTTGTCCCGCTCTTACAAGTTTTGGTAAGTAGGTATCGATGGAATGATGTGGGAATCCAGCAAGTTCAATTTTTGAGGACCCATTAGCTCTATTGGTAAGTACAATTCCTAATATTTTTGATGCTTCTATAGCATCTTCTCCAAAGGTTTCATAGAAATCTCCAACTCTGAAAAGTAAAAGAGCGTCAGGGTGTTTCTTTTTAATCCCATTAAACTGAGTCATTAATGGAGTTTCCTTTTTTACTTTTGTTTTCGTTTTTGCCAATTTTATTCTGTTAAATTTGCGTCTACAAATATAACATATGAGAAAGTTAAAAAATATCGAATTAGGAAGAATAAGTGTTGAAAACTTTAAAAAATCTAAAAAGTCTCCAATTGTTATAGTTTTAGATAATGTGAGATCTGCATTAAATGTAGGTTCTTCATTTAGAACTGCAGACGCCTTCCGTATTGAAAAAATATATCTATGTGGAATTACCGCAACACCTCCAAATAAAGAAATCAGAAAATCTGCACTTGGGGCAACTGAATCAGTTAAATGGGAGAAAGTTGAAGACACCGAAAGTATAATCAAGAAACTTAAATCTGAAGGGTTTCATACTTGTGCAATTGAGCAGACAGAAAATTCAACTATGTTAAATAATTTCATTCCTCCTGAAAAACAGATTGCGGTGGTGTTTGGTCATGAGGTAAATGGAGTACAACAATCAGTTATTGATTTATGTGATCAGTCTATTGAAATTCCCCAAATTGGAACAAAACACTCACTAAACATTTCGGTAAGTGTTGGGGTTGTAATCTGGGATTTATATAAAAAGATTATTGGATAATTTGAAAATCTACTCTCAAAGGCGATATCACTCCTCTTTTTCTATTTTCTTTCCAATAGCATACGACAATCCTAATGAATAGAAGTTGAAGTTATCGTATTTACCGTCATCAAGAAAGTTTACAACTGCGTCCCATCTATCTGGTCCTGTTCTCTTTGTTATATCAAATATTAAAGACAATTTATTATTTACTTCATATTTCGCTAGTAGTCCAAGAATAAATACTGATTCTTTAGATTGTTTAATTAAGTTTTTTTTATCTTTTCCAAATTCTGATAATGACCATAGCTCTTGTTCTCCTTTGTATCCGTAGCTACGTATGAAATTATCAGAAACTAAGTTTCGATTTAAGCTATTAAATACATTTATTCCAATTCCTCCTTTTAAATAGAACGTGTAATTATTTGAATTTTTTTGAGTTGATAAAAATGGTAATGCATTTGAAAGGTTTAATAAGAGTTGTAAATCAATTTCGTTATAGTTGGTCACAAAATAATCTCCTTCCCCTTCATATTGATTATATGGATCGGTCATACTATTGTGTTGTATATCAGAGATTTCACTTCTTTCACCTGTAAATTCACCCACTATATACGTTCCTTGAAGAGAAAATAGAGGGGATAATATTTTAGTTAATGATATTTCTAATGCAGGAAGATGATCGTCTTGATTTATATCTCCAAAGAATTTTGTAGATCCAATCAAAATACTAAGATCGGTATTTACAAATAATTTTTCATAAGAGATTTTTTTTAAATTTATTTTCGCACGCTTCTCTTTTTTTGTGTCTTTTACGTTCAGATCAGAATGAGATGAGATTTCCTCGGTATTTTCCTGAGAAAATAGAGGATTATTAGAAATTACAAAACACAATAGAAGTAAAATATACCTGTACATATTTCTGTTAATTTTATTTACAAATATACTCTTTTTTTTTGTATAAATTAAGGTTTGAATATATAACTATAAAGATAAGGCTTTCAGACTTTATTTTTTGTATCAATAATGATATATTTGCATTAATTATAAAATTATAAAAAATGAATAATATTAAAATATTTTTAACATCCATGATTATAATGTCATGTTTAGGATGTGGACTTGAAAAGATGGCTTCTGATTACAACAAGGTAGTTTATGAGCAAACACCAACGATACCAGAAGTTCATGGAGGACAACTTAGTGTTGATTTAAAAGGAACCTTTCCGGAAAAATATTTTGCTAAGAAAGCAATAGTTGAAATAACACCTGTAATAATTGATGAAAATGGAGTGGAGTCCAAATTAAAATCAATCACTCTGCAAGGAGAGCAGGCTACAGGTGGAGATGCTACAATATTTTTTGAGTCTGGAGGAGAATTTACCTATTCTGATAAAATACGTTATACTGATGAGATGTTAAATTCTACATTAGAACTTAGAGCGTTAGCTACTTTAGAAGATGATAATAAAGTGTTAGGACCTGTTACTATTGCGTCTGGAGTTATTACTACATCAATGAGAGTGCAGAATGATGAGATTGTTGCAGTTGCGGATCATGGATATAAAGAAGTAGAAACTGTTTCGGAGACAGCTACTATATACTTCTTAGTGAATAAAAGTAATATCAGAACCACAGAAAAAAGTGATGATGATGTAAAGAAACTACAAGATTTTATAAAGCAAGGATATAAAACAGAGTCTTTTGTTGTAAAGTCTTCAGCTTCACCTGAGGGAACAGAAAAAATAAATTCAGAACTTTCTGATGACAGACAAAACAGCACTTTAACTTACGCTAAATATTTACTAAAAAAACTACAAGCAGATGGATCTGCTGAAGATGATAATTATAATTTGTCTTCTACTGGTGCTGATTGGAATGGGTTTAACAAATTAGTTGAGAAGTCTACAATTGATGAGAAAAGTACTATTTTAAGCTTGTCCAATAGAAATAAAGAAAAGACCCAGAAAGAAAGGGGGGAATTATTGCAAGATATGGCACAGGTATATGACGCCTTAGAAGGTGATGTTTTACAATACTTAAGGAAATCGGAGATTACAATTAATTCTTATTTACCGAAAAAGACAAGAGAAGAAATTGTGTTACTTTCTTTAACAGATCCTTCTGATTTATCAGTTGAGGAGTTGTTATATTCAGCTACTTTAGAAGAAAATAAATCTAATTTGATAGATATTTATAATAACGTAATAGAGTTGCATAATGATTGGAGAGCATATAATAATATTGCTTGTATATACCTTTTGGAAATGGATAAAGAAAATGCAATAGACTACTTAAATCAAGCAATAGAAAATGGAGGAGCGAATAATCCAGATGTTTTAAATAATCTTGGAATAGTTGCTTCATGGGATGGAGACTTGGTTAAAGCAGAAGAGTTTTTTAATAAGGCAAATGCTAGTAATCATAATAAAGCAATTTTAAGTATAAAAAAGGGAGATTATAGATCAGCATCTAGATATTATAGAGGACAGGAAACATACAATGCAACTCTTGCAACGATATTAAATGGAGATAATAATAGTGCCTGTACACAAAATACTGCACAATGTTATTATTTAAATGCTATTGCAGGTGCAAGATTAGGAAATGAAAACAGAGTGTTTACAAATTTAGAGAAAGCAATAAATTCAAATTCTGATTATAAAAATCAAGCGGAAAAAGATTTAGAGTTTCTAAATTATAGAGAGAATGAGAAATTTATCTCTCTTACAAAATAAAACACACTATTAAAAATTTTTGAGCCCCATTTGTTGGGGTTCTTTTGCATAAGAACAAATGGTAGAAAAGAAACCAAACTTTCTTGTTATTGGAGCCATGAAAGCGGCAACAACTTCTTTATATACTTACCTAAAACAGCATCCTGAAATTTTCATGACAAAAGTTAAAGAGCCCATGTTCTTTAATAATTTTCATCAAGATAATAATTATAAAATTTCAGGGTCAAAGAAAAAGGGATTAACTACATTAAACGACTATCTTGCAATGTTTGATGATGTAAAAAAAGAAAAATCAATTGGAGAAGCTTCTCCTTCATATATTTACAATACAAAAGCTCCTCTACTAATAAAAGAGCATCTGTCAAATGTAAAAATTATTGCCATTCTAAGACAACCAACTGATAGGGCGTATTCTAACTATTTACATACTAAAAGAGCGGATAGAGAAGATGCAGCTACTTTTCAAGAAGCAATTGAATTAGAAAATAAAAGAATAAAAGATAATTGGAGCCCACTATATCATTATATTGAGAAAGGGTATTATTCTGTTCAGTTAAAACGATATTTTGATTTTTTCTCTGAAAAAAATATTAAAATTTATCTTTTCGAAGATGTTGTAAAGAATACCAAAGAAACATTAAAAGATGTTTTTAAGTTTTTAGAAGTTGATGAAAATGTAGAGATAGATACTTCTAAAAAAGCAAATGTATCAGGTACCCCTAGTGGACTGATGGGATGGGTTTTGAAAAAGATGAGGTATTATAATTTGATGCCAAAATTTGCGATTTCAGACTATCTTCCAAAATTTATAATGAAGTTAATTTTCATATCTGTTTATAAACCAACTGAAAAATTAGATGAAAATTTAAGAAGAGATATTACAGAAAGGCACTACAAAGGTGAGATTAGATCACTAGAGAAGTTGATTGATAGAGATTTGAGTTCCTGGCTATCCTAATATAAGACTCTTTATTCTTACATCTTCTTCAAACTCTTTTATTTCAGTAATAATCTGATTATATATTTTATCATCTTCTATAAAATTTTGTTTGGACACATCTAACATTAATACAGGGAAATCATTTTGCTTCTTTATGTAGTCAAAATATTTTTTTTCAATTTCCTTTAAATAGTTGTTGCTGATATCTTGTTCATATTCTCTACCTCTTATTTTTATATTTTCTTGTAATCTTTTTATATCAGCATGCAGATAAATTAATAAATCGGGTTTCTTTACCTTAGAAAACATAATATTATATAATCGATTAAACAAATTTAGTTCATCTTTTTCTAAATTATTTTGTGCAAATAATTTTGATTTAAAAAAAGAATAATCAGAAACTGTAAATTTAGAAAACAAATCTATTGCACTTTTCTCTCCACTTAGCTGGTTAAATCTTTCTGCCATAAAAAAGAGTTCCAAAGGAAATGCGTTAGATTTGGAATTTTTATAAAATTTTGGTAAAAATGGATTATCTGCGAATTCTTCTAATACTAGTTTTCCGTTAAAATCGGATGCGATTTTTTTTGCAAGGCTTGTTTTTCCACTTCCAATATTGCCTTCTATTGTCAGAAAATCAAATTTCATAATCTAATACTTTTTGAGTGTCTTTACATTCCGATAACAAATTAGAGATATTCTTTTTTAATATAGGGTGCTTATAATTTGGAGCAATTTCCGAGAGGGGCACTAATACAAACTTCCTCTTCTGAATTAAAGGATGTGGAATAATTAATTCTTTTGTATTTATGATTTTATTATTATAAAATAAGATGTCAATATCAATGGTTCTTTCTCCCCATTTATCTGATCTTTTTCTACCAAGATTATTTTCAATTTCTTGGGATTTTTGTAAAACAGTAAATGCGTCAAATGGAGTTTTAATTTCTATAACAGAATTCAGAAAGTTATTTTGATTTTCATTTCCCCACGCAGTAGTTTCAAAAATAGATGATGCTGTTATTATCTTTCCAATATTACATTCAACTTTATGCATGCTTTTTGTAATAAAAGATTCTCTTTCACCTATATTACTTCCTAATTGTATGTAAACAGTATTCATGATTATTGAGTTTCAAATATAGGAATTGAAACTTTACTAGATGATATTTTTTTGTAGTTTTACATCTCAAAATTTATAACATGAAAAACTTATTTAAAAACATCTTATCTTACTTTCGTTTCATAATCTCTAAATGTTTTAATTCTGGTTTCTTACGAAGCACTTTATCTTCATTTCTTTCAATGATTTTCTTATTTTTTTTATTTATTGTTTTCATTTACTACTTAATTCCAAAAGAAGAGGTAGTGGTTGTAAAAGATAATTCAGTTTTGAAGCTTGAATTTAAGGATCTTATTCTAGATCGCACTTCTGACAATCCATTTAGTNATATAGATCTTCTTAATTCAACTACTGAAGGAAGTGTAGAGTTTAAAGATATTTTAGATAATATTGAAAAAGCAAAGAATGACGATAAGATAAAAGGAATCTATCTGAATTTCTCATCAGTGAATGCTGGTTTTTCTCAGATTGAAGAAATTCGCAATAAGTTATTAGAGTTTAAGGAAAGCGGGAAATTTATTTATGCTTATGCAGATAGTTATAATCAGTCTGCTTATTATTTAGCGTCTGTTTCAGATAAAATAGCATTAAATCCCGAGGGAATCATTGAGTTAAAAGGATTGAGTGCAGAAATCATGTTTTATAAAGGTTTGATGGACAAACTAGGTATTGAGGCTCAAATTATCCGANATGGAAAATTNAAAGGAGCTGTAGAACCATTTATGTATAATCAAATGAGTAATGAAAACAGGGANCAAATTGAAAAACTTTTAAATTCTATTTCTGANTATATGATTGATGGTATTGCAACTGAAAGAGAAGGTGTTACTTCAGAAGAAATTCATAAAATGATAAATAATATGTATTTGAGTTCAGCAAGAAAATGTTTAGAAAGCGGAATAATTGATAAAATTGCATATCAAGATCAATTTTTTTCAGATTTAGAAGATAAATCGGAGCATGAAATTACTCTCATAGATTATATGAAAGTAAAGAATCCTAAAAATTCTGTTAGCGATAATAAAATTGCTATTATTTATGCAACAGGAGAGATTAATACTGGCAAAGGCAGTTATAATACTATAGGTTCGGAGACTACTGTAGAGGCAATTAGAGAAGCATCTGAAGATGAGAATGTAAAAGCGATAGTTTTAAGAGTAAATTCCCCAGGAGGAAGCGCTTTAGCTTCAGAAATCATTTGGAGGGAGATAAACTTGGCGAAACAGAAGAAAAAAGTTGTGGTTTCTATGGGAGACTATGCAGCAAGTGGAGGGTATTATATTTCTTGTAATGCTGATAAAATTTTTGCAAATAATAGTACACTTACAGGGTCTATCGGTGTATTTGGGATAGTCCCGAATACCAAGAATTTTTTGAATGAGAAATTAGGTGTTTACATTGAAACAGTAAAGACTCATAAACATTCTGATATTGCTAATGGATACAGAAAATTAAGTGATGATGAACTTAATGTGATTCAGAATTCAGTAGAAGATATCTATGAAACATTTATTACTCATGTTTCGGAAGGGAGAGGAATTCCTGTCCGAAAGNTAGATGAAATAGGACAGGGTAGAGTTTGGAGCGGAGCAGACGCTCTTTCTATCGGACTTATTGATGAAATTGGAGGGTTGGAAGATGCGATTGCAAGTGCTGCTGATTTATCAGCTTTAGAGGATTACAGAATTATTACACTTCCAAAAAAAGCAGATATGTTTGAGGAATTTGTTGAGAATTTTTCCGCAAAACAGAATATTTTGCTAGCTGATTTTCTGGGTATTTCAGAAAAAATGATTAATCAGTTAGAGTTTCTAAATTCAAAAGAAAAAATACAGGCACGTATTCCTTTCATTATGGAAGTTCATTAGAATAAAGAAGTTTGATTTGCTATTTTGGAAACGGAAAAGTTAGCAATATATCCTTCATGAGAACGAATATTAAATACTCTATCCCCATCTAATAATAAATACTGTGCTTTTATTCCTACAAGTTCTCCTGTTATTATTGGAGTTTTATCAAGTTTAGTACTATTTATTTTTCTAGGATATTTTGTAACCGGATATTTTATTTCAGTCACGGTATTATTAGGTAATATATATTGCTTCAATTCCTCTGGAACATGAACTGAAAGTTCTTCTTTCATTTTTACCAAATCTACTGGATTAGGTTCTCCAGAAAGCATCTTTCTCCAATTAGTTATATCATCAACAAATCTTTTTAAGGACACTTCAATATCTCCAGAAAANCTTCTGTTTGGAACCTCTGCAAGTAATATTGCTTGGCTAGCTCCTTGATCCATCCATCTTATCACTCCTTGTGATCCTCTTGTAATCCCAACTTTTATTCCACTTGAGTTGGCTAAGTATACATAATGTGGAGCTATCTGAAACTTTTTTTCCCATTCCAAATCTCTTTCTTCAATATCTAGATGTGCAGTACAAAGTTCTGGTTTAAAAATACTTTGCGATGCAAAAGGAGATTCCCAATAACATGTATAACAAAATCCAGAACGATAAAATTTCTTCATTACTTTTCCGCAACTACAAATAACTTTCCCATCCCACTCAATTTTTATNGATTGACCAATATAGTCATTCATCTGATGAATTTCNCCATGAATATCAAGTGTATATTGTACCANATCTTTCAGCTTGGTATCCATCTTCTTTAGAGTGTTTGTCATCATATTTTTGTATTTTTATTGCCTATAAAATTACAAATTATTGATGAAAATCCCTTTTAAAAATTCCTTTCTTTCTTGGATGATGAGAAAAAGAATTTATCAGATTGATTTTTTTCGGGACAATCCAAATCAGGTACAAGATAAAGTTTTTCAATATTTAATTGAAAATGGAAAATNAACAAATTTTGGTACAGAACATAATTTTCTAGAGATAGATTCGTATTCTGATTTTACTAAAAACATACCTATTAGAACCTATGAACAGATGTTTCCATATATTGAAAAAACAAGAAAAGGAGAAAGAGATGTTTTATGGCCAGGGAAGGTAAAGATGTTTGCAAAATCTTCTGGGACCACAAATGATAGGAGNAAATACATTCCTATNNCTGANGAATCATTAAAGANTTGTCATTTTAAAGGAGGNANAGANATGCTTTCTTTGTATTGCAATAATTTNNCNANNACAANNATNTTTAATGGAAAAGGATTGATGTTAGNNGGAAGTAANGAGAGTAATANNAANTTTCAATTTACAGATGGTGATTTGTCNGCNTTATTAATTGACAATTTCCCTTTTTGGGTAAATATGCACCGTGTACCAAATTTAGAAACTGCATTAATGAAAGATTGGGACAAAAAAATAGATATGATGTGCGATCAAGCATTAAATTCTAATGTAACAAATATTACGGGAGTTCCTTCTTGGATGTTGGTATTGTTTAATAGAATGATTGAAGAATCCGGAGCTAAGAATATNTTAGAGATTTGGCCAAATTTGGAATTATTTATGCATGGAGGAGTGAATTTTGGGCCATATATAAATCAGTTTGAAAGATTCATCCCTTNTGAAAAAATGAATTATTTGGAAGGGTATAATGCTTCAGAAGGGTTTTTTGGAATTCAGGATCAAAAAGATAGTAAGGATTTACTCCTGATGTTAGATTATGGGATTTTTTATGAATTTATTCCATTATCAGAATATAATAATGGAGAGATGAAAGCAATGCCTCTTGCTGATGTGAAGTTAAATGAGGTGTATGTACTTGTAATTTCTACAAATGGAGGNTTATGGAGATATATTATTGGAGACACAATTCGCTTTACATCATTAAATCCATATCGAATAAAAGTTGTTGGTAGAACTAAGAGTTTCCTGAATTCTGTTGGAGAAGAATTAATAGTAGAAAATACTGAAATAGCAGTAGAAGAATGTTCGTTAATACACAAATGTAGTATTTCAGATTATATTGCAACCTCTATTTTTTTAGAAGATGGAGTTGCGCAACATAAGTGGATTATTGAGTTTGAAATAGAACCAAATTCAAAAAAGGAATTTATGAAGGATGTAGATAAAAAATTAAGAGAGATAAATTCTGATTATGATGCAAAAAGATCAGGAGGAGTTTGTCTTTTACCTCCTGAGATAATAGTTGCAGAAAAAGGGCAATTTGCAGAATGGCTCAGAAATAATGGGAGATTAGGAGGTCAGTATAAAGTTCCAAGGTTAGACAATTCCTCCAAAATATTTACAGACATCTTGAAATTAAAAACAACTTATTAACATTGTAATTTTCTGAATAAAATAAATCTTTTAAGACATAAACTTTTTTTACTTTTATCAAAAATATATTAAAATATGCACGTAGCAATATCTGGGAATATAGGATCGGGGAAAACTACCCTAACAACAAAATTAGCTAAACATTATAAATGGGATCCTCATTTTGAGGATGTGGAGAATAATCCTTACTTAAATGATTTTTATAAAGAAATGCAGAGATGGAGTTTTAATTTGCAAGTGTATTTCTTAAATAGTAGATTTCGACAAATTATAGACATTAAGAAACTTAACAAAAAGTTTATACAGGACAGAACTATTTATGAAGATGCATATATATTTGCTCCTAATCTTCATGCTATGGGACTGATGTCAACTNGAGATTTTGATAATTATAAAGAACTCTTTAGTTTAATGGATTCTCTTGTTGAAGGTCCAGATTTACTTATCTATTTAAGAGCCTCTGTACCAACTTTGGTAGAGCAAATACAAAAAAGAGGTAGAGAGTATGAAAATAGTATTAGGTTAGATTATCTTACTCAATTAAACAAAAGATATGAAGAGTGGATTGAGAATTATGATAAAGGAAATCTATTAATTATTGATGTTGATGATTTAAACTTTTCTGAGAATGGAGAAGATTTAGGTGTAATTATTGAGAAGATTGACGCTAAGATGCATGGATTGTTTGAAGAGGAAAAACTATAATTAATAAAAAAACCAGTTTTTAAACTGGTTTTTTTTATTATATTTTTAAGAAATTTTCGAGCAGATGTTATTCAATATTGATTTCTTTCACACATTTTAGTCATCATTATTTTCCATTCTTCATAATTTTGCACCTTTTTGGCCATACCTCTGATATCTTCACATTCTTCTTCGCAACGTAATATGATCTCAATATCTCCGGAGGATACATTACTTACCCATTCTACATTGTATGGATATTCCTNATCCTTCTCTAATTTCTGATCTTGATTTATAGATGACCCTATATATGATGATTCTATAGATTCATTGTTTTCTTCCCCACCGCAAGAAATAATTGATAGTGATATTAAAAAAAATCCTAATAAACTCAATAAGTTTTTCATAATAATATAATTTTAGTTGATAGATTCTTATAAAGAAGATGCAATTACAAGAGCTACTACCGAGATTAATTTTAATAATATATTTAATGAAGGTCCAGAAGTATCTTTAAAAGGATCCCCAACTGTATCACCAACAACTGATGCTTTATGAGCATCAGTTCCTTTTCCACCTTTTTCTTCAATCATTTTTTTAGCATTGTCCCAAGCTCCACCAGCATTGGATTGGAAGATTGCCATCAGCACACCACAAGAGGTAACACCAGCAAGTAATCCACCTAACATTTCTGCTCCACCGCCAAAACCTATAGCAACAGGCACAATAATTGCAAGCAAACCAGGCGTTACCATTTCTTTAATAGATGCTTTTGTAGAAATATCAACACATTTATCGTATTCTGCAACACCATCAGCAGCATCAAATATAGCTCTGTCTTCTGGAGTTGCTTTACTCATGTCAGAATCGTATTTTCTCATTACTCCTAATGCTGCTTTTAGTGCAGGGATATCTCTAAATTGTCTTCTTACCTCTTCAATCATTGCCATTGCAGCTCTACCAACAGCATTCATTGCCATTGCAGAGAATACAAATGGAAGCATTGCTCCAATTAATAAACCAGCCATTACAACTGGGTTAGAAACATCAATTGTTTCAATCCCAGCAGTTTTCATAAAGGCAGCAAATAATGCAAGTGCTGTAAGTGCAGCAGATGCAATTGCAAACCCTTTACCAATAGCAGCAGTTGTGTTTCCTACCGCATCTAATTTATCAGTTCTTTCTCTCACTTCAGTAGGAAGTTCTGCCATTTCAGCAATACCACCAGCATTATCAGAAATTGGTCCGTAAGCATCAATAGCTAATTGAATACCAGTGTTAGCAAGCATACCTACAGCAGCAATTGCAATTCCGTACATTCCAGCAAAATAGTGAGATACAACAATAGCTGTAGCAATTAATAAAATTGGCAAAGCTGTTGACATCATACCGACACCTAAACCAGCAATAATAGTTGTTGCTGATCCTGTCTCAGATTGATCTACAATAGAGTTTACAGCTTTTGTGCCGGTACCAGTATACATTTCTGTTGCTTTACCTACTAGTAGTCCTGCTACTAAACCAGCAATGGTTGCATAAAAAACACCCATAGATGTATATGCGCCATCATTAAATGTTTCTGGTAACATTGAAGTAATAATAAACCAAGATGCTCCAATCATCAGTGCTGCTGATCCAAACTCCCCAATATTTAAAGCTTTATGAGGAGACCCTCCATCTTTTACCTTTACAAAGAATGTTCCAATTATTGACATTACAATACCAGCTGCAGCTAAAACTAAAGGAAGGTAAACAGCATTTATGTTATTAGCTTCTTCGGGGAACACTAAATACGAACCTAAAACCATAGTCCCAATAATAGACCCTACATATGATTCAAATAAATCAGCTCCCATTCCAGCAACATCCCCAACATTATCACCTACATTATCAGCAATAGTTGCTGGGTTTAGTGGATGATCTTCAGGGATTCCCGCTTCCACTTTTCCAACAAGGTCAGCTCCAACATCTGCAGCNTTAGTGTAAATCCCACCCCCTACTCTTGCAAATAATGCAATGGAAGATGCTCCTAATGAGAACCCAGCTAATACGTTTAAAACTACTGTTGTATTTTCATACATTCCTTGATACCAGAATAATAAAGAACTTAATCCTAAAACTCCTAACCCTACAACTCCAAGTCCCATAACAGCTCCACCAGAAAACGCAACCTCTAAAGCTTTTCCAAGTGATGTTTTAGCAGCTTGAGTTGTTCTAACATTTGCTTTTGTTGCTACTTTCATTCCAATAAAACCAGCAAGAGCAGAGCAAATAGCACCGGCAATAAAAGATAATGCAACCATTCCACTTGAAATATGGATGCCATCTTTCATGTCATTTTCACCTTTAAAATATAAAAGGATTGCAACAGTAAATACAAATACTGATAGTACCTTGTATTCAGCTTTTAAGAATGACATTGCTCCATCAGCAATGTTTTTTGCAATTCTTTTCATTTTATCATCACCTTCATCTTGTTTTGTAACCCAGGCATTTTTCCAAAACACAAACCCTAAGGCGAGTACTCCAAATAGAGGTAAATACTTGATAATAATTTCCATTTTTTACTTTTTTAGTTAGTTAATTTTTTCTTTTTCCTTTAATAAGGTGTGCAAAAATAGTATTTTTATTGAAAGTGCAAATTAGTATTGGTTTTTATTGTTTTTGCATAAATAAGAGGTACATTTTTATTAGGTTTGCAATATAAATTTTAATCAAAAACAAAAAGATGAATATATTAGTTTGTATTAGTAGTGTNCCGGATACTACATCAAAGATTAATTTTACAGAAAATAACACTAAATTTGATGATAATGGAATTCAGTTTGTAATAAATCCTTATGATGAGTTTGGTTTAACAAAAGCTATGATGCTGAAGGAATCAACCGGAGGAAAAGTTACAATTATTACTGTTGGGGATGCAACTGTAGAAGCGGTAATGAGAAAAGCTCTTGCTATTGGTGCGGATCAGGCTGTTAGGGTAAATATGAATGCTAAAGATAGTTTTTCTACTGCCACAGAAATATCTAATTATATTAATCAAAATAGTTTCGATTTAATTATTGCTGGTAGAGAATCCACTGATTATAATGGAGGTGCTGTGTCTGGAATGATAGCAGAAATGACTGATTTACCATTTGTAAATGCGTGTATTGGATTAGAAGTTGAAGGTGAATCCGCTAAACTTATTAGAGAAATTGATGGAGGTAAAGAAATGATTTCTTCTTCTTTGCCAATGGTTATTGGTGGTCAGAAAGGATTAGTTCAAGAAAGTGAACTTAGAATTCCCAACATGAGAGGAATTATGCAGTCAAGAACAAAACCACTACAAGTATTAGAACCTTCTTCTAATACAAATAATACATCATCCGTAAGTTTCGAAAATCCTGAAGCAAAAGGAAGTTGTAAAATGGTGGATGCAGCAAATGTATCGGTATTAGTTGATTTACTTCATAATGAAGCAAAGATTATATAATAAAAAATAAAATAGATGTCAGTATTAGTTTATACAGAGAGTTGGAACGGAATTTTTAGGAAAAGTTCATTTGAGACAATTTCGTATGCTTCAGAAACAGCAAAATCATTAGGAACAGATGTTATAGCAGTTTCTTTAGAAGGTGTATCAGATGACGAGTTAAATAAATTAGGAAATTATGGAGCTACAAAAGTAATTAGCGTTCCGAATATTAATAAAGGGGATAGTCAGTCGGCTGCAAAAGTTTTTTTAGATTTATCATCAGATTCTTCAGTAATTATTTTTTCGAATACGTATACTTCAAAAATGATAGCTCCTAGATTGTCAGTAAAAATGGGAGCTGCTTTATTGACAAATGTTATCTCAGTATCTGAAGGAAGTGACATTCAGATTAAAAGAAAAGCATTTTCAACAAAAGCAATAGAAACAGTAAAATCAAACACAGAGAAAACAATTTTGTGTATTACTCCAAATTCATTTGGATTAATTGAAACAGGAGCTAGTTGTACTATAGAGAAGATAGATTTCTCAGAATCAGGGAGTTTATCTTTTGATGGTCAAGAAACTGCAAGTGGAAAAATTTCCATCTCGGAAGCTGAGATTGTAGTTTCTGCAGGAAGAGGACTTAAGGGTCCGGAAAACTGGGGTATGATTGAGGAACTTGCAGATGTATTAGGAGCAGCAACAGCATGTTCAAAACCTGTGTCAGATATTGGATGGAGACCGCATTCTGAGCATGTAGGACAGACAGGAATAACAGTAACATCAGATTTATATATAGCAATTGGTATTTCTGGAGCTATACAGCATTTGGCTGGTGTTAATTCTTCAAAATTTATGGTAGTAATAAATACTGATCCGGAAGCTCCATTTTTTAAAGCTGCAGATTATGGTATTGTTGGTGACGCTTTTGAGGTAGTTCCTAAGCTTATTGAAGAAATAAAAAAGTTAAAAAACTAAATTTTGAAATTAGTACAACTTGATATCGAAAGGTTAGAACCAAGTAGCTCCAATAAGAGTACTTATGTTTTGCTATTAAGAGAAATAGGTGGAGACCGAAAACTTCCTATTGTAATTGGCCCATGTAATGCCGGATCTATTGCCATTTATTTGGAAAGTAATAGTAATCCGGAACGACCCTTAACTCATGATATTATTAAGNCGATTACAAATAATTTTAATATTACAATTAGTAGAGTTGTCATTCATACTCTGACTGAAGGAGTNTTTCATGCTTCTTTTTTCTGTTTTATGGATGGTGATGAAGAAATTGAAATTGACGCTAGGACTTCCGATGCAATTGCAATCGCGATCAGAATGGGCTGTCCTATTTTTACCTATAATGATATTTTACAAGAAGCTGGAATAATTCTGTCAGATAATTTACCTAATTACAAAGATGAAGATACGGAAGAATTAAAGGAAACCAAAGATTTACTTTCTACTTTATCGTTAGGAGAACTGAAAAAACAAATGAAAGAAGCAATTAATGATGAAAATTATGAAAAAGCTTCTGTACTTAGAGATGAGATTAATAAACGTAAAGAAAAGTAAATGAAGAAATATTTTTTATTTGTTTTTTTATTTTTTACTTCTCTTTCCTTTTCCCAGGAAATTATTGGAACATGGGATTTTGATTACATCCAAGCAGATTCAATTGATTCTGGAGAAAATTTGAAGCCAATCTCTGATGGTGATGTAATGCAGATTAATGAAGATAGAAGTTTTCATTATGAGATTGCAAATGCAGACTTAATAGCTGATGGAACTTGGTATTTAGAAGGGTCAAATCTTTCTTTTAATTATACATTACCTAAAGAAATGACTAGAGTTTA
This sequence comes from Flavobacteriales bacterium, assembly GCA_002710495.1. Lineage (GTDB taxonomy): Bacteria > Bacteroidota > Bacteroidia > Flavobacteriales > BACL11. The sequence continues at coordinate 17,538 of PAKE01000001.1, read as the reverse complement.
TCAGATTTCTATTTCTGAAAATTCCTTGATCTTAAATGAAAACAGTGTAAATTATGCTTTTACAAAAGCAGAGATAATTCCGGAAGAGATTGTAACATCAGCTATTACTATAAACTCTATTTTCAGAGGAATTCTAGGATTTATTTCCTTATTACTTATAGCATTCTTATTTAGCAGAAACAGAAAAGGAATTGATTGGATATTAGTATCTAAGGGACTAGGAATTCAAATAGTATTTGCTCTACTTATCCTAAAAGTATCTTTTGTTTCTTCAGCTTTTGAGTTTGTAGGTAAGATATTTACCAAAATTATTTCCTTCACTCAAGATGGTACTATNTTTCTTTTCAGATCATTCGAAACAGGATCAATAGAATCTCCACTAATGAATTTTGTAGTGATGATATTGCCTACAGTAATTTTCTTTTCAGCACTAACTTCACTTTTTTATTATTGGAGAATTATTCCTAAAATTGTTTNCGGATTTGCTTGGTTAATGAAAAGTACCATGGGACTTTCAGGGCCAGAAAGTGTAGCAGCTGCAGGAAATATATTTTTAGGACAAACTGAATCACCACTACTAGTTAAACCTTATTTGGACAAAATGACTATGTCAGAAATGATGTGTTTGATGAGTGGAGGAATGGCGACAATTGCCGGAGGGGTTTTGGCAGCATATATCGGATTTTTAGGAGGAGATGATNCCGTGCAACAAATAATGTTTGCCAAACATTTATTGGCGGCATCTGTTATGTCGGCACCAGCAGCAGTGGTAGCAGCAAAGATTTTATTACCTGAGAAAGAAGCATTTGAAACAAAATTAGAGGTTAGTAAGGCTGATATGGGAAGNAATGCCTTAGAAGCAATTTCAAAAGGAACAACAGATGGGCTCAGATTAGCGGTAAATGTAGGAGCCATGCTTTTAGTTTTTATCGGATTAATGTCCATGGCTAACTTTATACTTTTTAAGGTTGGTGATTGGACTACATTAAATACTCTGATTGAAAACAATACCCATTATTCGGAACTATCCTTTAATATGATTTTAGGGTACATTGGAGCTCCTATTGTTTGGTTGATGGGAGTATGTAAGGAAGATATNTTTTTGGTAGGACAACTACTTGGAGAAAAAACAGTGTTAAACGAATTTGTAGCCTATGTTTCTTTAGGAGAGATGAAAAATGCAGGAGTCTTTGTAGAGCAAAAATCAATCATAATTGCTACTTATATATTATGTGGTTTTGCCAATTTTGCTTCTATTGGAATACAGATTGGAGGGATAGGTGCATTAGCTCCAAAAAGAAAAGGAGATCTTGCAAGTTTAGGTTTCTTGGCTTTAATTGGAGGAACATTAGCTTCTCTTTTTACAGCTGTAATTGTAGGTATGTTAATTTAATTATTATTGAATAAATGCAACAATATTTAGATTTAATGAGTAGAGTGANGCAAGAAGGCACACTTAAAGAAGACAGAACAGGAACGGGAACTAAAAGTGTTTTTGGTCACCAAATGCGTTTTGATTTATCAAAGGGTTTTCCGTGTATCACCACAAAAAAACTGCACTTAAAATCTATCATTCATGAATTACTTTGGTTTTTAAAGGGAGATACCAATATTAAATATCTCAAAGAAAATGGAGTCCGTATCTGGGATGAGTGGGCAGATGAAAATGGAGATTTGGGTCATGTATACGGATACCAATGGAGATCTTGGCCAGCACCTGATGGGAAACATNTTGACCAAATTACACAAGTAGTTGAGACTTTAAAAAACAATCCTGATAGTAGAAGAATAATAGTAAGCGCTTGGAATGTTGGAGAAATTGAGCAAATGGCCCTACCTCCTTGTCATGCCTTTTTTCAGTTTTATGTTGCTGAGGGGAAACTTTCTTGTCAATTGTATCAAAGAAGTGCAGACATCTTCTTGGGAGTTCCTTTCAATATAGCTTCTTATGCACTTTTAACAATGATGATGGCGCAAGTTTGTGATTTGGAAGTTGGTGATTTTGTTCANACTTTGGGTGATGCGCATATTTATACAAATCATTTTGAGCAAACTGAGTTGCAATTGAGTAGAGATTGCAAGAAATTACCTACTATGAAAATCAATCCTGAGGTGAAAAGTATCTTTGATTTTACCATTGATGATTTTGAATTGGCAGATTATGAATTTCACCCTCATATAAAAGGAAAAGTAGCGATATAATGGCAAACATCATTGTTTTAGGAGCAGGATTAGTGGGAGGTGTAATGGCTACAGATTTATCCAAACATCATGAAGTAACCTCAATAGATATTTCACAAAAAAACTTAGATAAGTTAGCAGGAATCAACACAATTTGTGCTGATGTTTCAGACACATCAACTTTACAAAACCTAATTAANGATTTTGATTTGGTTGTTGGAGCAGTTCCTGGTTTTATGGGATACAAAATGATGAAAGATGTTATTGAATCAGGGAAAAATATAGTAGACATTTCCTTTTATCCTGAAGATCCTTTTGGATTAGATGAATTGGCAAAAGAAAAAGGAGTAGTTGCTGTAATGGATTGCGGTGTAGCTCCTGGAATGGGAAATATCATTTTTGGACATCATGACTCGCAAATGCAAATTACCGATTATGAATGTTTGGTTGGAGGACTACCAGAAAAAAGAGAATGGCCTTATGAATATCAAGCGGTTTTTTCTCCTATTGATGTGATTGAGGAATATATTCGTCCTGCCAGATATGTTCAGAATAGCCATATGGTTACAAAAGAAGCTCTTTCGGATACAGAATTGATAGAATTCGATGAAATAGGAACTCTAGAAAGTTGGAATTCTGATGGACTCAGAAGTTTAATTAAAACTATGGATCATGTGCCAAACATGATAGAAAAAACTTTACGTTATCCAGGTTGCGTGGAATATCTAAAGGTGTTGAGAGAAAGTGGATTCTTTTCTTATGATGAGGTAGAAGTCAATGGAAATATGATTCGCCCTATTGATGTCACTTCAAAACTACTTTTTCCAAAATGGGAAATGAAAGATGGAGATAAGGATTTTACAGTAATGAGAATTATAATGAAAGGAACAGAAAATGGAGAGGAGGTAACATATAAATATAATTTATTAGACAGATTCCAGGATGGAACTATTTCTATGGCACGTACAACAGGTTTTACATGCACTGCGGTTGCTAATTTGGTGGTAAATGGTAAGTACAAAAGAATTGGTATTTCTCCACCCGAATATTTGGGAGAACATTTTAACTTTGTAAAAAATTATTTGGAAGAGAGAGGAGTGAATTATAAAGTTAAAAAGAATTAAATGAAAGTATCCTTAATAGTTGCGGTATCCCAAAATGGAATGATTGGAAAAGATAATGATCTTATATGGCACCTGCCAAAGGATATGAAGTTTTTTAAAGACACTACTCTGGGTCATCATGTTATAATGGGCAGGAAAAATTTTGAATCTATTCCTCATAAATTTCGTCCTCTTCCAAACAGAACAAATATTGTTATTACAAGGCAATCTGATTATAAAGCTGAGGATAGTATAGTTGTTAATTCGGTGGAAGAANCTTTAAAAGTTGCTAAAAGTAATGGAGAGAATGAAGCCTTTATTATTGGAGGAGGTCAGATTTATAAATTAGCACTAGATGAAAACTTAATTGACAGAATCTATCTAACAAAGATTCATCATTCATTTGATGGAGACACCTTTTTCACAGAACCTAGTTCTGATTGGGAAGAAATAAAGAGAGAAGATTGTTTTAAAGATGATAATCATAAATATGATTATTCATTTATAGTTTTAGAAAAGAAGTAGTCCTCCAATAAAAATTACTATACCCATTAAGAACAAATACAAAGTATAAGGAAGAATCTCTTTTGCTTTTAATCCTGTAATTCCTAAAAGAGGCAAAGCCCAAAAAGGTTGTAACATATTTGTAAGCTGATCACCATAAGCAAGTGCCATTATACTTTTATTAAAAGAAACTCCTAAACTTGANGCGGCCTCCANNATAATAGGCCCCTGAATTGCCCATTGTCCACCACCACTTGGAACAAAAATATTTACAATTCCTGCAGAGATAAAAGTAAAAATAGGAAAGGTTGTTTCATTGGAAATATTTACAAAAAAGTCGGACATAATACTAACCATTCCAGAATCTTTCATAATCCCCATAATACCAAAGTACAATGGAAACTGAATCAGAATTCCTGCACCTCCACTAATAGCTGAGCTAATTGCTTTTGTAAAGTTGAAAAATGAACTATGTAGCAACAATCCCATTCCTAAAAGAGTCAGATTTATAAAATTTGGGTTTATTACCGAAAGAGAAGGAATTTCTGGTAGTAAAAATGCTTTGTAAAAACAATATACTAAAATAATAAAAGATAAAAAGTAAGCAAGTATTTTAGAATGGTCTAACTTTTCCGCTCCATCAATTTTAGTAGATTTTAATTCTATTTCTTCTGAAGAAATAGAAATGAATTTTCCTTGATTTCTTTTTCCAATAAAATATAATCCAACTGGCAGAGTTAAAAGTAAAAGAGAGCTAATTACTAGATTCATATTGGAAAATATTGTTTCAGAAAGGGAAATCATATCTGGAAACGAAAAATCAGAATTACTTAACAAAGAAGAAAGATGTTCTTCTTCCGCCACTTTTATTGGAGCAGAACCAGAAATTCCTCCATGCCAAACCATCATTCCGGAATATCCAGCAGCTCCTATTAAAGGATAGTTTAGTTTTATATTTTNTTTAGATGCATGTTCTCCAACTTTTCTAGCAAAAATTGCTCCGAAAATTAGTCCTAATCCCCAATTAAATAAACTGACAATAATTGTAAGAAAGCTAATAATAGCAGCTGCATTTGCGGTATTGTTACAATATCTTGTTACTTTTTCTATTAAGGAATTTACCGATTTTGTCAGGGCTAATGCGTGTCCTAAAACTAGCATTAACATCATTTGAAAGGCGAAAACTAAGAGTGTATTATTCCAAATACCATTTTCCCAATATGAAAGAAGATTAAAAAAATGAGAACCCTTTTCAGAGTTCTCAGTAAAGATAATAGCTAAAAAAAAAGTTAAGAAAGTTAAAAGTATAGCAATAGTAAATGGTGATGGTAAAATTGATCTAAATACTTTCTCAAATTTTTTAGCGAATGACATTTTTAGAAAGGTAAGTCGTCCTCTTGAGTTTGATTATTTTCAAAAACGGGAATGTCAGAATCGTCAACTGTTTCTGTAGTTGTTCTGGTGTTATTTTCTGACTTTTCTATTTTCCATGCATCTGCAGAAGTAAACCATTTTTCATTCCATTCTCTTGACGATAGGTTAAACGATACCTCTACCTCATCTCCTTCATTTAAGTTGGTNATCAAATTTATTTTCTCTTCTCCGAATAATTTAAAACAGATATCAGGATTGTATTGTGCTCCTGTATTTAAAACAAAAGACTGTGACTTCCATTCTTTTCCCGCTTTACTTGTTCCTTGCTCTAATTCTAGTTTTTGTTTAATAGTTCCTTTAACTGATAAGCTCATTTTTTTGATATTTTAATTCATATTTATATTAATGCAAATATAATTGAATTTTTATTTTCAAGTTATAAAAAATAATATCTTTGTAATCCAATTTTTAGCGGCTGTGGTGGAATTGGTAGACACGCTAGACTTAGGATCTAGTGCCGCAAGGCGTGGGGGTTCGACTCCCTTCAGCCGCACTTAAAAAGCTCACTCTACAGTGAGNTTTTTTAATTTTCAGATACTCCTAATAAATCGAATATTTTCGCTTTATAATTAGTTTAATAATGTATTTTTGTCGACTATTTAAATAATAATCTAATTATGAAGATTACACAAAACAACATAAATGATTTACAAGCNGAGTTAGTAGTAGTAATAACTCCAGAAGACTACCAAGAAAAAGTTGATAAAGAACTTAAGAATTACAGGAAAAATGTTGAGATACCTGGATTTAGAAAAGGAAAAGTTCCTATGTCTGTGATAAATAAAAAGTACAGAGTCTCTGTTTTGGTAGATCAGGTAAATAAATTGTTGCAAGAAGATTTATATAAATATATTTCTAGCGAAAAGGTAAAAGTCTTAGGATCTCCAATGCCTAAGGATAGTCAGCAAGTAGATTGGGAAAATACTTCAACTTTTACTTTTGAGTTTGAAATTGGTTTGTCTCCAGATTTAGATGTTAAAATCACAAAAAAAGACAAAGTAATGTATTATCAGATTCAGGCTGACAAGAAGCTTATAGATAATTATGCAAATGATATTGCTAAAAGATACGGAGCAATGAGTAAACCTGAAATATCTGAAGAAGGAGATCTAGTTTTTTGTGAAATTGTTCAGATAGATGTCGATGGAAATGTAATGGCAAATGGAGTCAGAAATGAAGCAACAGTTTCTATGGATTTTATTTCAGACAAAAAAATTAAGAAACAATTTATTGGGGTAACAGAAGGAGATTCATTTATTGTAAATGTGATGAAAGCATTTAGTAATCATACNGATTTAAGTTCTATGNTAAATATTACTCATGACCAATTACANGATCTTAGTTCAGAAGATTTTCAGTTTACTGTCAAAAACGTGAGCAGAATAAAGCCATCTGAAATGAATTTGGAACTTTTTGAAAAAGTTTATGGAAAAGATTCTGTAAAAACAGAGAAAGAATTTAAAGCAAAAATTAAAGATGAAGCAGAAAGATCCTTTGTTCCTGAATCGGATAGAATGCTTAAAAATGATGTGGTAACTTACTTAATTGATAAAATTAAGTTTGATATACCAGATGAATTTCTTAAAAGATGGTTAGTTCATACTTCAGAAAAGAAGGTTACTTTTGAGCAAATTGAATCAGAATACGATATGTATTCAAAGTCATTAAGATGGCAACTTATTGAAAACAATATCTTAGAAAATTATAATGTGAAAGTTAGTACAGAAGAGGTGGAAAATCATACAAAATCTTTAATTACCTTGCAAATGCAACAATATGGTCAACCAGTTCCTCAGGAAGATAAGATGAATGAAATTGTCTCTTCTATCTTGAAAAAAGAAGATGAAAGAAAGAAAATTTACGATCAACTTTATGATGTAAAATCTCTTGAAGTTTACAAAGAAAATTTCAAACTCACTGAAAAACCTATTTCTTATGATGATTTTGTTAAATTAGCGTCAGAAAAATAAAATATTATGGATCAATCAAAAGAATTCAGAAAATACGCTACAAAACATAGAGGGATAAGTTCTCTTCATCTAGATGAGTTTACTTCCATTTCCGGAAATTATATTTCTCCTACAATTATTGAGGAACGACAAATGAACATTGCTACTATGGATGTATTTTCCAGATTAATGATGGATAGAATCATTTTTTTGGGAGTTCCTATTAATGATTATGTTGCAAATATTATTCAGGCTCAACTTTTATTCTTGGAGTCTGCAGATGCAGAAAGAGAAATTAGAATTTATTTAAATACTCCAGGAGGAAGTGTTTATGCTGGTTTGGGTATTTATGATACAATGCAGTATATTAATCCAGATGTTTCTACTATTTGTACTGGAATGGCAGCTTCTATGGGAGCTGTTTTATTAACTGCCGGCACAGAAGGGAAAAGAACAGCACTAAAACATTCTAGAGTCATGATTCATCAGCCTTTAGGAGGTACAAGTGGACAAGCTTCAGATATTGANATTACTGCAAGAGAGATTCAGAAACTTAAAAAAGAANTNTATGAAATTATAGCAGAACATTCCNATACGGATTATAAAAAAGTATGGAAAGATGGTGATAGAGACTATTGGATGACTGCTGAGGAGGCGAAGAATTATGGCATGATTGATGAAGTTTTAGTTAGAAATAAATAATGGAAAAAAAAGAGCTTGTTAANTGTTCTTTTTGCGGAAAGAACAAACAAGATACCGATGTTCTTATAGCTGGAATTACAGCACATATTTGTGATAGTTGTATTGAGCAAGCTTATAATATATTAGACTTAGAAAATTCTGATCAACCAACATTAGATAAATCAGCCAGATTACTAAAACCTCAANAAATAAAAGCTCATTTGGATGAGTATGTAATTGCTCAGGAACAAGCAAAAAAAGTACTTTCTGTTGCTGTTTACAATCATTATAAACGGATTTTACAACCCGANACAAATTCTGAGGAAGTAGAAATTGAAAAATCAAATATTATATTGGTTGGTGAAACTGGAACTGGGAAAACTCTCTTAGCAAAATCAATAGCCAAATTATTACAAGTTCCNTTTTGTATTGCTGATGCCACAGTACTTACTGAAGCGGGTTATGTTGGTGAGGACGTGGAAAGTATCTTAACTCGTTTACTTCAAGTTGCAGACTATAATGTTGCACAAGCTGAAAGAGGAATTATATTTATTGATGAAGTAGATAAGATTGCTCGAAAAAATGACAACCCTTCCATTACTAGAGATGTAAGTGGTGAGGGAGTACAGCAGGCAATGTTAAAATTACTGGAGGGAACTATCGTAAATGTTCCTCCTCAAGGAGGAAGAAAACATCCAGACCAAAAAATGATAGCTTTAAATACTCAGAATATTTTATTTATTAGCGGAGGAGCTTTTGATGGAGTACAGAAACATATTTCAAAAAGATTAAACACACAATCAATTGGTTATTCTTCTAAGAAAACAGAGAAAATTAATAAGGAGGATATTTTGAAATATCTTTTACCTCAAGATTTAAAGAGTTTTGGTTTAATTCCAGAATTAATTGGAAGAATGCCAGTACTTTCTTATTTACACTCTTTAGATGCAGATGCTCTAAAACAGATTCTTACTGAACCAAAGAATTCTATTATCAAACAATATAAAAAGCTCTTTAAGATGGATGGAATTAGTTTTTCAGTAGATAAAAAGGCATTAGATCTTATTGTTGAAAAAGCAATTGAATATAAATTAGGAGCTAGAGGATTACGATCAATCTGTGAAGCTATAATGCTCGATGCAATGTTTGATTTACCTTCAGAAAAAGGTAAAAAAGAATTTAAACTTACCTATAATTATGCAATAGGAAAGTTAAAGAAATCATCTTTAATAAAGTTAAAGGCAGCTTAGTCTACTACTAAAAAATATTCTGTTTCGTTTAATGTTACAGAATAGTTGCAATCACAAATACTATCACCATAATTTATTATTCTAGTACTAAAACCATTTGGGATTAATTCAGCTTCACCGCTTGTAATAACACATCTATTCGAATGATCCTCTAAACAAGATAAATCTACAAGTAGATCTTTAGTAATATTTACTTCNAATTCTTGTCCANTAGTATTATTTCCANTAGNANAACCAGAAATTAGATATTTATCATCATCATGATTNNCAAAAGTATTGTATCCAGAAATCCATTCTTTATTTCTCATAGCTTCCCAATTAATAGTTTTTCCTCCGCTTTCTATAATCTTTGCATTTTTCACTTCAATGCTAAAAGTCATATTTCCACTTTCATTTACTCCATTATTTATTACAATCATTGTCCCTTGTATCCACATATTATTTACATAATACTGGTCGAAAGTTGTTGTGATGACTGATAAAGAATCTCTATATTTTCCTGTAAAAGTAATGATAATTTTTCCCCTTCTTAATTTTCCGTATGATAAACAATCAGCATTTTCCTGTTCAAAAATTATTTCCATGGTATCCATATCTGATGAGTCAGCATTTCTTAAAATATATTCAGGACAATCAAATTTACTAGTTCCGTTATCAATAAAGGCGTCTTCTACAATTCTGACTACATCATTAAAAGCATTTTCTGCAATTAAGTGCTGAGTAGAAGAGCTAGTTCCACTTTCAATTATTGTGTCTTCCTGACAAGAAGAGAAAATAAAGATAGATAGTAAGATTGAACTAATATAAATAGTTGTTTTTTTCATGATTTCTAATTTTGTAATAGCAAAGATAGTATTTTGAATTATATGTATTGTGTTATTGTTTCTGCTGCTCCAATTTTTTTCTTAAAATAATTTTTTGAAATTTGTTTTATATTCAATTCTTCGAAATTTGATATTGCATTTCTAAATTCATCAGGGTTATTAACGGATTTAGCGATTCCAAGAGAAATAAACTCTTTTGATTCTTTAAATTTATCATAATTTGGTCCGAAAATAACCGGAATATTATAAACTACTGCTTCTAAGCAATTATGAATTCCTTTTCCAAAACCACCTCCAATATAAGCTATGTCAGCATATCGATAAATTTTTGAAAGAATACCTATTCTATCAATTATTAATACGTCATACTTTACACTCTGTTCTATCTCACAATCAGAAAGTAGCACTGAATTATTTAACTCTTTTATTGTGTCTAGATGATCTAATTCGTGAGGAGCAATGATGATTTTGTAATCCAGATTTTCAAATAAATCTAAATCATTTTTCCAAGTAGATCCAGCAATTAATACCTTGCTGTTTTTGCAAAATTCCTGAACGATTTTGTTTGTATATTCTTCTCTAGCATTCTCTAAAACAGTTTCCAATCTGCTATCTCCAACAACTTTCACATTTTTAATATTTATGGAGTTTAATAATTTTTCTGATTCCGCATTTTGCACAAAGAAGTAACTTGCTTTTTGTAATTGCTTAGAGAACCAATTTTCATAAAATTGAAAAAAATACTGTTCTTTCCTGAATATTGATGAAATAAAATAAATTGGAATATTTTCTTTATACATCTCCCGAATATAATTGAACCAAAATTCAGATTTGATAAAGATTAACTTTATAGGTTTTATGTTTTTCGCAATAAATTTTGCATTCTTTTTTGTGTCGTGAGGCAAGTAAAATACCCAATCAGCAAGTTCTGAATCTTTTATGTTGTTATATCCAGAGGGAGAATAAAATGAAAGTAAAATTTTATGACTAGGATTCTTTTTTTTGTAGATTTTTATAACTGATTTGCCTTGTTCAAATTCTCCTAATGATGCAGCATGAAACCAAACAATATTTTCTTCACCTTTAGTAGAAGATTGTATTTTTTGTATCAGATTTTTTTGGTTTTCTACAATCTCTTTTGNTTTATTATTAAATAGTGAAAAACACCATAAAGTAATTTTATAAAGGAGAATAAATATGTTGTAAAAAAAAATCATTTAGTAGTAATGAAACTTCTGTTCATTATTTCTATTTATTGGAATAATAATTCCAAATTTGATTCCAATTAGTTGATCTATCCTTAGATTATTGTCATATTCTTCCATTGCAGCAAAATCATAGGGTCTTCTATTCTTTGTGAATGCATTTATTAATTCTATTCCAATATTAAATTTTACAGAGTTTTCTTTACTAAAATACATGTATTCAACACACAATTTTGTACTTATTCCATTAGTAAATTTGTCGTATCCTTTTATATAATCCTTATCAATTTGAGGGAGATCTGTTCTATTGTTTTCTAATCTAATTTTGTGTTGTAAATATCCAATCCCTACATAAACATAGACCCCTGTGAGATGTTTTTCATCATAACGAAAAGATTTTCCAAACAAAATATGCGAATTCCATCCTCTTTCATAGTGTAAAATGGTTTCTAGTTCTCCACTTGTATTTATTAGCCAACCTTCTTCAGTAGATATTGTCTGTAATAAACTATCGTTCTTTACATTATTTCCAAACATAAAATTTATATCTAATCCTAATAGAAAATCATTTTGGTTATTTAAATACGCAAGTCCTAATGCAGAATTAGTTCCAAAATCAGTTACAAGTTCGTTAATAGGAACTTGAAAAGTATAGTTAGATTGAATTATTTTGCTATTAAAATTTGTTATTTTTTTATCTTGAGAGAAAACATTTAAGAAACTAAAGCATAAAATAAGCACACGAAACCTCTTCATAAATAAATTTTTCGCTAATTTACATTTTCTTTAAGTTATCTAACGAATTAAATTACTGATAATTATTTATATTTGCAAGAATTAAGAAGATTATGAAACAAACAATTTTGATAACAGGAGGAGCAGGATTTATAGGATCGCATGTAGTGAGATTATTTGTAAATAAGTACTCTGATTATAAGATAGTAAATCTGGACAAACTTACTTATGCGGGGAATTTAGAGAACTTATCAGATGTAGAAAATGCAGATAATTATATTTTTGAAAAAGGAGATATTGTAGATAAGGATTTTATTAATAATTTATTTGAGAAGTATGATTTTGATGGTGTAGTGCATTTGGCAGCAGAAAGTCATGTAGACAGATCTATAACTAATCCAATGGAATTTATTATGACAAATGTTGTTGGTACAGTTAATTTGTTGAATGCAGCAAAAAATCATTGGAAGGCTAATGAAGAAGGCAAATTATTTTATCATGTTTCTACAGATGAAGTTTATGGGAGTTTAGGCAATACAGGTCTATTCCTAGAAACTACTTCTTATGACCCTCAATCTCCATATTCTTCTTCCAAAGCAAGTTCTGATCATTTTGTAAGAGCTTATGGAAATACGTACGGAATGCCATATGTAATTTCTAATTGTTCAAATAATTATGGTCCAAATCAATTTCCAGAAAAACTACTTCCTTTATTTATAAATAATATAAAAAATTCAAAACCTCTTCCAGTTTATGGTGATGGGTTGTTTACTAGAGACTGGCTATATGTAGTAGATCACGCAAGAGCAATTGATATAATTTATCATAATGGGAGAAATACAGAAACGTATAATATTGGAGGATTTAACGAATGGACTAATATTGATTTAATAAAGACAATGTGTAAACAGATGGATGAGTTCTTGGGAAATACAGAAGGTACTGCTGAAGGATTAATTACATATGTAAAAGATAGACCAGGGCATGATAAGAGATATGCAATTGATGCAACAAAACTTAAGAATGAACTTGGTTGGGAACCTTCACTTCAGTTTGAAGAAGGATTGAGTAAAACAATAAAATGGTATTTAGATAATGAGGAATGGATGAATAATGTAAACTCATTAGACTATCAAAAATACTACTCAGAACAATACGGTTAAGATGAGCTGGTTCTCAGGATTTAATAAAAAGGACTTAGAATCAATAGATTTTTCTATTCTGAAAACTGATATGCACTCTCATTTAATTCCAGGAATTGATGATGGGGCTCAAAATTTAGAAGAATCTTTAGATCTTGTTTGTGCTCTGCAGGAATTGGGTTTTTCTAAGATTATTACCACTCCTCATACAATGAGTGATTTTTACAAGAATACTCCAGAAATCATTATTAAAGGCAGAGAGAATGTTCAAAATGCTTTAGATAAACTGAATACAGAAATTGAGTTTGGAGCAGCTTCTGAATATTATGTTGATTTTGATTTTCAGAAAAAGATTGAAAAGAAGGAATTTCTAACCTTTGGTTCAAAATATATTCTGATTGAATTTTCATTTATTGACGCACCAAGAAATATTGATGAAATTATTTTTAATCTTCAACTTTCTGGTTATAATGTGGTGCTTGCTCATCCAGAGAGGTATTTATATTATGGACTTCAAGATTATGAAAGTCTGACTAGCAAAGGAGTTTTATTACAACTTAATTTACTTTCCATTACTGGGTATTATTCTCCAGAAGTAAAAAAACAAGCAGAAAAACTTATAAATGCAGATTTAGTTTCTTTTGTTGGAACAGATTGTCATAATATGAGACATATAGAAAAATTAAAATTATGTCTTACAAATCCACTTTGGCATAAACTATCAGTTTCCAAGAAACTACTTAATAAAACTTTATAGGATAGCGCTTTCAGCAGGTATTTGTCTGTCTACTTTCCCAAACAATCCTTGTAAAACTTTCCCAGGACCTACCTCAGTAACTGAAGTTAAACCATCGGCAATCATTTGTTGCATAGTTTGTGTCCACATTACAGCTGAAGTTAATTGGGTTTTCAGATTTTTTTTAATATTAACAGGATTTGTAATTGCAGATGCAGTTACATTTTGATAAATAGGACAGACTCCTTCAGTAAAATTTGTAGAATTGATAGCTGTCTCTAGTTCGTATTTCGCATCTTCCATTAAAGGTGAATGAAAAGCACCACCAACAGGAAGTTTCAGAGCTCTTCTTGCTCCTGCTTCCGTTAGTTTTTCGCAGGCTATATCAATTCCTTTATTACTACCTGAAATTACTAATTGTCCTGGACAATTATAATTTGCAGGAACAACTATTTCATCAATTTCTGAACAGATATCTTCAACGAATTTATTTTCTAATCCTAGTATAGCTGCCATTGTAGATGGATTTTTATCGCATGCTTTTTGCATAGATATAGCTCTTTTTGAAACGAGTTTCAAACCATCTTCAAATGATAAATATCCAGCAGCAACTAATGCTGAAAACTCACCAAGTGAATGACCTGCAACCATATTTGGGGTAAATAAATCTCCTAATACCTTTGCTAGAATTACTGAATGTAAAAAGATAGCTGGCTGAGTTACTTTTGTTTGTTTTAGTGCTTCTGCATCTTCACCAAACATAATTTCAGTTATAGAAAATCCTAAAATATTATTTGCTTGATCAAAAAGTTGTTTTGCAACTTCAGAATTCTCGTAAATATCTTTTCCCATTCCTAGAAATTGAGCTCCTTGACCAGGAAACACATACGCTTTCATTTCTTATTTTATTAGATTTATAAATTCTGCTCTTGTTTTTTCATCTGATATGAAAATACCAGAAAAAGCAGATGTTGTTGTAGATGAATGCTGTTTTTCAACTCCTCTCATTTGCATACAAAGATGTTGTGCTTCAATTACAACTGCTACTCCTATTGGGTTTAGAGTATCTTGCAAGCAATCTTTTATTTCATCTGTTAATCTTTCTTGTACTTGTAATCTTCTTGCAAAGATATCTACAATTCTTGGTATTTTACTCAAACCCACAATATTCCCATTGGGTATATATGCTACATGTGCTTTTCCAAAAAATGGTAGCATATGATGTTCGCAAAGAGAGTATAATTCAATGTCTTTTACTAGTACCATCTGACTATAATCCTCTGCAAACATGGCAGATTTTAATATTTCTGATGGGTCTTTGTCATATCCATTTGTCAGAAATTCCATTGATTTTGCAACTCTTTCAGGAGTTTTTAAAAGCCCATCTCTTTGAGTATTTTCTCCAATTTCTGAAAGTATAGATTTGATATTATTTGCTAGGTTCTTGTTGTAATTATCGCTCATCTTTTTATAAATAGACTGCAAATATACCATATATTTGCCATATGAATGTATTAATTGTTGTAGCTACCAATTTAGAGATTAAATCTGATAACATAAGTAATCTACCTATATTAATAACTGGAGTGGGAATGCTTAATATGGCAATAAATTTAACAAAAGAATTAAATAATAATGACTATGATTTAGTAATCAATATGGGAGTTGCAGGTTTTTTTTTAGATGAGTTAAAAATAGGTGATGTTGTAGAGGTTATAGAGGATTGTTTTTCCGAAATTGGTTTTGAAGATGGGGAATCTTTTTCTGAATTTTCTGATTTCAATATTAAAACTAATTATAAAGTTCAACGAAAAACTAACTTGAGACCAGTAAAGGGGGTTACTGTTAATACGGTGCATGGAAATGAGAAATCAATTGATAACATAGTAGCAACCTTACGCCCTGATATTGAAAGTATGGAGGGGGCTGCTGTGTTTAAAGTGTGTGAAGAGATGAGAGTTCCTTGTATTCAGATTAGATCTATCTCAAATAAAGTTGAGAAAAGAAATAAAGAAAATTGGAATTTACCTTTAGCAATTTCAAATTTGAATACTGAAGTAGAAAAGATAATTTCAACGTTATGAAATTAACTCTTGGGTTTTCTCCCTGTCCAAATGACACCTTTATTTTTGACGCACTTGTACATCATAAAATCGACACGGAGGGTTTGGAGTTTGATGTGGTTTTTGCAGATATAGAGCAATTAAATGTTTGGGCTCTTGAAGGAAAACTTGATATTACAAAACTATCTTATAATGCGTTTAAATATTGTGTAAATGAATATGCTTTGTTGGATAGTGGCTCAGCTTTAGGTAATAACTGTGGTCCATTGCTGATTAAAAAACCAACTACAACTTTAACTGAGGATAGTAAAATTGCTATCCCTGGAAAATATACCACTGCCAATATGTTGTTGAGTATTGTCTTCCCTAATCATCAAAATAAAGTAGAAACACTTTTTTCAGAAATTGAAAATGAAGTGATAAACGGGAATGTTGATGCAGGACTAATTATACACGAAAACAGATTCACCTATGAAGAAAAAGGATTACATAAAGTAAAAGATTTAGGTGAGTTTTGGGAAGAAGAAACAGGATTGCCTATTCCTTTGGGTGGAATTGTAGTAAACAGAAAATTATCTTTAGCGACACAGAAAAAAATAGAAATATTGATTAGGAAAAGTGTAGAATATGCTTTTGAAAACCCTAATAGCTCTGCTGATTATGTGAAGTGCCATGCTCAAGAAATGGAAAAACAAGTGGTGAATGCACACATTGCTTTATATGTAAATGACTATTGTCTATCTTTGGGAGAACAAGGGAAAAAGGCAGTGGAAATACTTCTTGAAAAGTCTGGGAAAGAGTCCACTGCTATTTTTATTTAATATTTTGTTATGCTGAAGAATTGAAGCGTCACAGTCTTTTAAAACAAGGTTTTTAGGATAAACTCAAAAAACTTCTTTTTTTGTTTAGAGGGGCTTACTGCTCTAAATTCGAGCTTTTTTTGGACTATTTAAATAAAGCGGTTAATTTGTTTTTTTGTAAGTTTTCCATTCAACCATTTTTTGCTAATATTAGCATTATATTTTTTATAAAATTCTATTGCTTGACTATTCCAATCTAATACTTGCCATATCATTCCATTTAGATCTTTCTTCTTACATATTTTGATTGTTTCTTCAAATAATTTAGACCCAATTCCGACTCTTCTGTATTTTTTTTTAATTACAAAGTCTTCAAGGAATAAGAATTTTCCTTTCCATGTTGAGTAGCGAATCCAATAAAAAGATAATCCAATAATTTCATTATTTTCCTCTGCAACTAAAAACCAAAACCATGGGCGATCTCCAAATCCGTCATTTTCTAAATCTTCTAAAGTTATGGAAACTTCATCTATAGAATTTTCAAAATCAGCTAATTCTTTTATTAGCCTTAGTGCAGCAGGTAGATCTTCTTTTGTTCCTTCTCTAATTGTTGTTTCCATAATGCTAAAATAAGAAAAAACATCATTATTATGAGTTTTTTTTGGTGGACCTCTCGGTCCTTATTTCGAACTTTTTTAAGAATTTATTGAGTAAGTTTGAGGAACGGTCCCAGTTTCAAATTTTTTAAGTATATAATTAGTAATTTCACCCAAATATATCTGATAAAAAATCAATGAAGAATATTTTTTCCTCTTATACTTTGCCAAATGGGTCAGTTTTAAAAAACAGAATTGCAAAATCTGCAATGAGTGAAAACTTTGGAACGCGAAACCACGCACCAAGCAAGGGTTTAATTAATGCGTATAAGGTT
>PAKE01000024.1 GCA_002710495.1 Flavobacteriales bacterium | reverse complement strand
AGGACTTGTTTTACATTGTGATGAATTAGATGTTAATGTAAATAACTGTGTGTTACCTGGTAATTATTTAACATGTGCCTATGTAGATGGAACCACCAATGATCCAATTGGTGTATATCCAATTGAGCTTGTAATTAATGTGTATACACATGGATCAATAACTATATTTGGTGTTAATGTTCCTGTACAAACAGACTTATATTCTGCTTTAGGGAATTATGAATCAATTACTGGATATAATATCGTAATTTCTAATACATCTTCTTATGAGATGTTTAATTCTAATGAATTTACTTTGTTACAGAATGTTCCTAATCCTACAAAACATAACACTACAATTCAGTTTAATACTCCTAAATCTAATATGATAAAATTCCAGATTACAGATATGTTTGGAAAAGTAGTGTATTCTGAAAATGTTAAATCAGATATTGGATTAAATACTATTGAATTTAATGATAAATTAAGTACAGGTGTCTATACTTATTCTGTTCAGAATGAAGAAAGAATTATTTCCAAAAGAATGATAATTTCAGAGTAGATGTCGTATAAACTTACAATTTTAGGATGTAGTTCTGCTATTCCTACAGTTGATAAAAATCCTACCGCTCAGTTGCTAAATGCAAATGAGCGGTTTTTTTTAATTGATTGTGCAGAAGGAACTCAGGTTCAGCTAAGGAAATACAAAATTAAATTCCAGAAAATAAGTAGAATATTTATAAGTCATTTGCATGGTGATCATTATTTCGGACTCATTGGATTAATAAGTAGTATGCATCTTCTTGGTAGAGAGAAGGAACTTCATATTTATGCTCATCCAGAGTTAAAGAAGATTATTGATATTCAGTTAGATATTGCCTCTACAGAACTTTGTTATCCATTATTTTTCCACCCTATAACTCCAGATGTTGATGAGGTTTTGTTTGAGGATAAAAAGATTAAAATTTCAACTTTTCCATTAAATCATGGGATAGATTGTAATGGTTTCTTATTTGAAGAGAAACTTTCTCCAAGAAAATTATTATCTGATAAGGTGCAGGAATACAATATTCCTATTGATAAATTAAAAGAAATAAAACAAGGGTCAGATTTTATAACTACAGATGGAATAAAGATTGATAATACAGAGATTACAAAAGACAATAGAACCCCGGATAGTTATGCTTTTTGTTCGGACACAAAATATCATGAAGAAATAGTAGATAAAATAAAGAATGTTACATTATTGTATCATGAGGCAACTTTTATGCAAGATAGATCAGTTAGAGCGAATGAAACGAACCATTCAACGACTATTGATGCTGCAAATATTGCAAATCTATCTTCAGTAAAGAATTTGTTAATTGGTCATTTCTCTCAACGATATCAGGATAAAGGATTATTATTAAATGAGGTAAGATCAATTTTTGATAAATCAATTGTTGCATCTGAAGGTTTAACAATAGACTTTTCTGATTTGTAAGTATTTAATTATTACTATAATTTAGGTATATTTGCATTTATTAAGAAAATATACTTTTTTTACATGAAAAGAATCTTATTTATTCTCTCCTTTGTTTTTATTGTTTTTGAGAGTAACTCACAAATAACTATTGTTGATGAAGATATGCAGTTAACATCTTGTAATAGTCACGAAGGATCTATTACAACGGCTATTAACAATCCCATCAATCAAGTGTTTTATTTTCTTCAGAGATATGACTCATTATTTAATCTTTGGCCAACAATCACCACCTCTCCAGGAACTCTTGACAGTATATTTACTATGTCCTTTACCGAGTGTGGAGCATATAGGGTTGTTGTATATGATGGATTGTTATCATTATCTGACACTACTAATACATATCTTATTGCTTGTGATACAATGAGTAGTATAACATCCGTGCCAGGACAGACAAACATTCAATGTTTTGGAGACTCTACAGGTGAGTTAAGGTTCGAAGTTATTGGAGGAACCCCTTTCATAGATAGTTCAACTACTAATCCGTATTACAATTATTATTGGACCAAAGATGGAATTCTATACGATTCGGGTCAAAATCTTACAACTATATCTAATTTATATCAGAACACTAATAGCGTTCCATATTTATTGTATGTTTATGATGCTAATGGTTGTCTTTTTCAGCCACTTGATTCATTAACAAGAGAAATTGACACCTCAATGATGTTTCAACAAGATCCCATTCAATTAAAAAATATAGTGATTGACTCTGTAGGATGTAAAGGAACAAATACAGGTTCAATAGAGTTAAATGTTCAAGGGGGGAAATTTGAAGGACCATATTATTATTCTCTTTATCTAAAAGACTCATCTTCTAATATAATTAGATGGATAGATAGCAACGTTATTTCTACAAATATTGACACGACTATAAAACTCAAACACATTAAAGTTGAATTTGATTCTTTATTTGCAGGTGATTATACTTTACACGTATTTGATCCATTTGGTTGTACTGCTGTTAGTGATACAATTACTATAGCAGAACCGGATTCATTGAAGGACTTACAGGTATCACCTCCTGATTATAATTCTTTTTTCTGTAAGCATCATGAAGCTGGAATAAAGATTCTTGGCGTTTCTGGAGGTCATCAGAATAATTTGTCATTCTACTGGGAAGAAAAACTTCCACTAGTGTTAGATTCAATGTATGTTTCATCTGGAACATATAAAGCGTATATTATAGATGATGTCTATGGTTGTAAGGATTCTTTGGATTATACCCTTACTGTTGAACATCCTATTGAAACTTATGTTACACATACAGATGTTGAATGTTTTGGAGAGAGTTCAGGAAGTTTACAAATCGATTCTATTGTTGGAGGAGTACCTCTAAGTAATTCTTTAGGTTATGAGTATTATGAATATCAATGGTCAATCGATACAACTCAATGGTTAATATTCGACACAACAGTTAGTAGTATTGNCAGTTTATTTGCTGGAACTTATCGATTAATTATTAAGGATAGCGTATGTAAGGAGGCAACAGAATTTATTATTTNTCAAAACTCTAACTTAAATTTAGATTCCACAATTACCATTCCATTTTGTTTTGGAGATTCATCTGGGAGTATTGATATCAATCTTACTGGAGGAACACCTCCATATACTACTGTTTCCTGGACAGGTCCAAATGGATTTACTTCTAATGATACTAGTATTAGTAATTTAATGGCAGGTACTTATATCTTAGAATCAACTGATGCTCTATCATGTATTTTTTTAGATACCATCGTATTATCTGAACCAGACTCTTTAATAATTGATTTCGCCGCTTTTCCAGACCCTCTACCTTGCAGAGGACAAACTGCTTTAATTAACGCATTAATTGAAGGTGGAACTCTTCCATATACTTATAATTGGAGTACGTCTGATACTTTGAGTCAGATTGTAGTAACAGCAGGTAATTACACACTTATAGTGACGGATGATAACGGATGTATTGATAGTAATTCCGTTTTATTAACTGAGCCAGTATTATTAGAGATTATAGATTTTTCATTTACTCCAGCTACTTGTAATGTTGGTGCTACAGCTTCTNTGGCAGTTTCTGGAGGAACAAAGCCTTATTCATATATTTGGAGTAATGGTGACACTACTACTTCTGTATATGATTTGTCATTAGGAACACAATGGGTGATAGTTACCGATTCTTGTGGTGACACTACTACTTATTATTTCGAAGTAGAAGCGTATATCTTAGAAACCATTGTTAGTTATTTTAATGAAGATAATGGTAATCCACAAACTCTTGCAGTGGTAGAGGTTGATTCAATTAATTCTGGAACTTCTCCTTTTTTTTATCAGTGGTATGATGAAGATATGGGTTCTATTTTAGGTGAAACAGATAATAGTATTGATACTTTATGTGAAGGTTGGTATTACTGTATTACAACAGATGATAATAATTGTAAAGATACAGTTGGTGTTGAAGTGGTATTTAATTTGCCAAATGACCTTGTAGATATTAGTACTACAACAGTTTATGAAGATGTTCTACTATGGGGTTCTGAGGGTTATACTTATTTTTGGAGTACTGGAACTTCTGATGCACAAGCTAATATTTGCCCAGGAGATGAAAATGTTTGGGTAGAAGTTACAGATAAAAATGGATGTTTTAGAAGACAAAATGATATTGAACTTGATATTGAGGATATTTCATTAACTCTTTCTCCTGATTTTGATACTGTAAAATGTGATATTACTAACTTAGAAGTGGAATTAGAAGTTACTGTTGAAGGGGGAACAGGTGATTACACCTATTTATGGAGTAACGGAAAAACAGAAAATAAAATAAGTGTAGATATAAACCCAGGTGCTTATAGCGTTACTGTAACAGATGAGAATTTATGTAATGAAGATGCGGTATTTCATGTTGCAGTTATTTCTTCAGATTGTATTCCGAATGTATTTTCTCCAAATGATGATGGTTCGAATGATGTTTGGAATTTAGAAGATGCTTTTTTCTATGCAGACTCTAAAGTGAAAGTCTTTAACAGATACGGAAAATTAGTGTTTAAATCAGAAGATAACACTTTTTGGGATGGAAAAACCCGATCAGGAGATGATGCGGAAGACGGTGCGTACTTTTATGTTATTGATTTAGGAAATGATCTTAAAAAGATAAAAGGAACTGTAACAATTATCCGATAAATTTTATAATCTCTTTTGTCTTATTACTTGAGAAATACGTAATCGTATGATCTCTTTTGAACCAGCTAATTTGTCGTTTTGCAAATCTTCTTGTATTTTGTTTTATTATATCTATAGCTTCTTCTTGGCTGTATTTTCCATCCAAATATTCAAACAATTCTTTGTATCCAACAGTCTGTAAAGAGTTTTTGTTTCTGTGATTTAATAGAGATTTAACTTCATCTAAGAGACCGTTTTCTATCATGATGTCTACTCTTTTATTAATTTTTTTATAAAGATCTTCTCTATTCATATTCAATCCAATTTTCACAATATTAAATGATCGTTTTTTTACTTGTTCTTTCCGGAAGTCTGAGAATGGCTTACCAGTTGAATAAATTACTTCAAGCGCTCTCATTAATCTTTGAGGATTTTGAATATCTACTTTATTATAGTAAATTAGATCATTTTCTTTTAATTCTGATTGTAAAAATTTAATACCTTTTTCCTTATATAAAGAAATTACCTTATTTCTTATTTCTTTAGAAATATCAGGAATTTCATCAAATCCTTTGCAAATTGCATCTATATATAGACCTGACCCACCAACCATTATAATCTTTTCTTTTTCTTTTAAGAGTTCTTCTATTTTTCTTAGTGCATCTTCTTCAAATTTTCCAACATTATAATCTTCATTAACAGTGAGGTTATGAATAAAGTGATGTTGTACTTCAGAAAGTTCTTTNTTAGATGGAGGAGCTGCTCCAATTTTCAACTCTTTGTAAAATTGTCTGGAATCTGCAGAAATAATTTGTGTGTTGTAGTGTTTTGCAAGTTTAATACTAATTGAGGTTTTTCCAATTGCAGTAGGGCCTAAAATGACAATGAGAGTTTTAGTATTCATATTCATTATCATCAAAAGAATCCTCAAGCATATCTTCATAAGATTCAACTTCTTCTTGACATTCAACTTCAAATTTTAAGTCAGGAGCTTTTTCAGGAATTTCACCNAATTTACGAGTGCATTTTTCGGTTATTTCTTCTGATGATTCTAAATATTCTACAAAGAATCTCCACATATTCATGAAGTCATAAATATAAATAAGCTTGGAATCTTTAGAATAAAGAACAGAAGAAATTGGCATATTTTTCATAGTGATTACATCTCCATCTTTTTCTGATGTGTCAAACAATGGTATTTCTTCACCTAGATCAAGATTAGAATCTNTAATATAAAAAGAAGCCATTTCAAATTNGTCTAGTTTCAGATTTTTNATAATACTTTGATGTAAATACTCTAAATTATTTTCCGGATTNACTAGAATTTCACGGATTACATCTTCTTTACTTTCTAATGTTATTCTGATTTTAATCATCTGATTTTAGATTTATTTCTTTAGCTTTTCGTTTCATAAATTCTATTGATGCTTCTTTCTCATTTTTTACTTTCCCATCTAATATTGCATCTTTTAATGAATTTTTCAAGATGCCAACTTCTCTTCCCGCTTTAATATTAAATATTTCCATTATTTCTTCACCGCTAATTGGTGGTTTCCAGTTCCTGATATGATCCTTTTCTTCTATTTCTTTTAGTTTTTTTCTTACTAGTTTAAAGTTTTTAATATAACGTGAAACTTTCTTTGGGTTTTTAGAGGTAATATCTGCCTCACAAAGAGTCATTAGATCATCAATGTCATCTCCTGCATCGAAAAGTAAACGCCTAATTGCAGAATCTGTAACAATATCTTGAGACAGTACAATAGGTCTTAAATGAAGTGTAACTAATTTCTTTACATACTTCATTTTTTCGTTGAGAGGTAGTTTTAATGTTGTAAAAATTCTGGAAACCATTTTACCTCCAATGAATTCATGTCCATGAAAGGTCCATCCATGACCTTCTTCAAATCGTTTGCATTGTGGTTTTGCAATATCATGCAGTAGTGCAGACCATATTAACCAAATATTCTCAGTATTTTTTCGGATATTATCAATTACTTCAAGTGTATGGTAAAAGTTGTCTTTATGTGCAAATTTCCCCCTTTCTTCTACTCCTTCTAGCTCAACTATTTCCGGAAAGAATTGGTGTAATAATTTTGTGTTAAATAATAATTTTAATCCGAAAGAAGGTTTTTTAGATAAGAGTATTTTATTTAGTTCTTCTGTAATACGTTCTTGCGAAATAATAGATAGTCGATCAGCATTTTTGCAAATAGAACTATAAGATTCATTTTCTATTTCAAAATTTAGTTCTGATGCAAAACGGATAGCACGCATCATTCTTAAAGGGTCATCAGAATAAGTAATATCAGGATTAAGAGGTGTTTTTATTATTTTAGTTTCTAAGTCCGATACCCCTGCAAAAGGATCTATTAATTCCCCATAATTAGAAGAGTTTAAGGAAATAGCCATTGCATTTATAGTAAAATCTCTTCTGTTTTGATCGTCTTGAATTGTCCCATTCTCTACAATTGGTTTTCTGGAATTAGATCTGTATGATTCTTTTCTAGCTCCTACAAATTCATAATCTTCTTTATTATAATNAATCATTGCNGTNCCAAAATTATTGAAGTATTTTACATCTNTTTTCTTTNCTAATTTTTTTGATACTTGCTTAGCAAGANCTATTCCGGATCCAACACAAACAAAATCAATATCAGTTTTATTTTTTTTTTCTTTTTAATAAAATATCACGNACAAAACCACCTACTACATATGTTTCTAGTTTAGAGGTTTCTGCAACTTCAGCAATGATTTTAAATATTGGATTTGTTAGATGATTTTTTAGGTTCACTATCGTAGTTTTATAATACTTCCGTTTTTCTCTATTTTTATAATNCTAGAAGAATTTTCTCTTCTTTCTTTTTTCCGCAAATTTACTATATAATCTGCATTATTTATAATGTCATCAGTAATATCTGAAAACTGTTTCGGGCTCTTTGTTCCGCTTATATTAGCTGATGAAGAAACAATAGCTTTTCCAAATATTTCTATTAATTGTTTACAAAAATTATCTTGAACTATTCGGATTGCTGCAGTTCCATCTTCCGCAAGTAAATTGTCAGATAATCCATTTATGTTCTGATAGATAACCGTAGTAGGGTCAGAAGTAATATCAGTGTCTGGAACAGAATCAGTTAGTTTTNTTAACATCTTTTTATCCGACACCAAAGTAATAAGAGCTTTACTTTCTTTTCTTTGTTTTATATTGTAAATCTTCTGTATTGCATCCGGATTTGTAGCATCACAACCTAATCCCCATATAGTATCTGTAGGGTAGAGGATAACTCCTCCATCTTGTAAAATTTTTAGTGATTGTGTAATTTCTTCTTCCATTTATAAAGAGGTATATANCTTTTGTAGATTTTCCGCTACTTTTTTATCTGTAAAGTTTTGTGCGTAATTATATCCTTTTTCTATCATGGTGTTGCGTAAATTAGTATCTGTTGTTATTTTTGTAATAGCGGATGTAATTTCTGAAACAGATAGTGGATTGATGTAGATAGAATGATCTCCTCCTGTTTCTGAAAAACATCCTCCCTGGCTAGTTATTACAGGTGTTTTAGAAAATAATGCTTCTAGAATAGGAATTCCGAAACCTTCAAAAACCGATGGGTATATCATTATTTCTGATTTTTGATAAATAGCTGCTATTTCTTCTAATTCTATTGCAGAAAGAAAGGAAACTCTCTCTTGTAAATTATGTTCTCTAATATATTGAAGGCATTTGTTTTTATATTCTTTTCCCTTTCCAATAACTACTAAATGCTGTTTTGGTAATTCTTTAATACTTTTCAGAATAGTAAGAAGGTTTTTACGTTCTTCAATAGTCCCTACATTTAATATAAATTTTTCGGGAAGATTATATTTTTTACAAATTTCCTCTATTCTTTTTCTAGAAATTTTAGATTGAAAGACATTGTTACATCCTTGATAAACTACTTCAATTTTATTTTCATCTGTACCAAAAAACTCTATAATATCATTTTTAGTTTGGAGGCTAATGGCTATAATTTTATTGGCCCTTTTACAAGCAGATTGAAATTTTTTGTGGTATATTTTTCGGTCGATAGAGGAAAATAAATGTGGATATCGTATAAAAATNAGATCGTGAATTGTAACTACTGATTTTATATTTGTTTTTTCTATTCCTATTGGTATTTCTTGAGAGAGTCCATGGTAAATATCAATTTCATCCTGTACTAGGTCCTTTATAATATTTTTACTACGCCAATATTTTTTAAACAGATTTCCGACAAATGAAAATGGAGTACGAACAATAATATTTTCTTTGTTTTTCAGGAAAGATATTTGTATGTTTTCTTTTGCTTTTGGGGTGTATAAGAAATAATAATTTTCTGGGTATAAGAGCGATAGTATACGAATAGAGTCACGAGAATAGTTTCCTAAACCTGTACTGTTGTAAAATGCTCGTTTTGCGTCAAATCCTATTCTCATTTCTAATAAAATCAATAAAAGCAAATATAGAATAAATTCTTTCTTTACATATGGTTTTATTCTTACAGATTTATTAATTTTGTAGTCCCAAAAAAGAGAATGAGAAATTTTATTTTTTTATTAATAGTAAGTGTTTTTATGAGTTGTGGCACATCAACTGTAATGGTAAATGTACAAAGACCAGCAGACATTAGTGTTCCGCAAACAGTCCAAAATATTGTAATAGCAAATAGATCTATTGCTGGAAAAGGTAATAAGACAGGAAATATTTTAGAAGGAATTTTTTCTGGAGAAGGAATTGGAGCCGATAAAAAAGGTTCGGAATATTGTATGATGGGACTTGCAAATATGTTGCAGAATTCTGAAAGATATAATCTGAAAAACGCAGGAGACATTGTACTTAATGGAACTGGAACTTCAACGTTTCCTGCTTTATTATCATGGTCGGATGTAGAGTCAGTTTGTAGTTCGTATGGTGCAGACGCACTGATAGTACTTTCTACTTTTGATTCTGACTCTAGAATATTTGAAGGTAAATCAGTGGTTAGAACAAAAACGGTAAAAGGAGCGAAAATTAAAGTAGTTGAATATCCTGTAACTATGATTATGGAAATAGAAAGCGGATGGAGAATTTATGATTTAACTACTAAAAAGGTAGTTGATGTTAGCAGCTTTACTGAAGTAAAGGAGTTTTATTCTAAGGGGTCTAGTTATAATAATGCAAGATTACGCCTTCCTTCAAAAAGATCTGCATTAAAAGAGTCTGGTGTTTTTGCCGGAGAGAAATATGGATTTAGAATTACACCTATTTGGATAAAAGTTTCTAGAACTTATTATACTGGAAAANCGGAAGAGTTAAAATTAGCAAAAGACTATGTAAAAAGAGGTGATTGGGATCAGGCAATTGAAATTTGGAAACCACTTACTGAAAACATCGATATAAAAACTTCGAGAAGAGCTTATTTTAATCTGGCTCTTGCATCAGAAATAAAAGGAAGTTTACAAACCGCAGTTGACTATGCAAAAAAATCAGAACAAATGGGAGAGAAGCAAGCGTCTTCCTATATTAATACTCTTAAGAAAAGAATCAGAGATAAAGAAAGATTAAAAAAACAACTAAATAATTAACTTAAAACAAAAAAAATGGAAAATCAAGGTGTGCCAAGAGCAGTAGTATTTGTACTTTTAGGAGGAATATTACTTTTTATATTTGGATCCCAAATGTATACAAATATTCAGCCGGGACAAAAAGGAGTAAAGTTTTATACCTTAGGTGATGGATTGGATACTGAAACTACTTACGGACAAGGAATGAATTTTTACCTTCCTTGGAATAAAATGATTGTATATGATGTTAAAACACAGATGTATCCTGTTAAAGTAGATGGAAAAGATACAAATGGAGTTCAGTGTGCTCTTGCTATGAATATTATATATCACCCTGTAGAAAACGAGATTGGCCTCTTACACAATGAAGTAGGTCCAGATTATCTAAATAAGTTGATTAATCCCAAGATAGGAGATATTGCGTTAACAGTTATTAAAGAATATACTTATGATCAGATTATTTCTAATAAGAAAGATGAATTAAAATTACGTATAGAGACTATGATGCAAGCTGAATTAGCGGAAAGACATATAATTATAGAAGAGATTAAAATTAGTGATATTATTATTTCTGCTGATATAGAAAAAGCAATTACCGAGAAAGTAGAAGCGGAGCAACTTGCTCTTAAACAACAATATGTACTAGATAAAGAACGTCAAGAGGCAGAAAGAAAAAGAATTGAAGCTCAGGGTATCTCTGATTTTCAAGCAATTGTTAATCAAACTATTACTACCCAGTTATTAAAATGGAAAGGTATTGAAGCTACTCAGGAAATTTCAAAATCAACCAATGCTAAAGTAATTGTAATTGGCAATGGAGATGGTGATTTNCCAATAATATTAGGAGGAGACAACTAATTATAATAAATCAAAATATTTAATAAATAAAAATATAGAAAATGAAAAAATTAACATTACTTATGTTAGTAGCNATGGTCCCACTCTTAACTATGGCTCAAAAAAGAACAAAAAAANNCAAAGACACAAAAACTGAAATAACAGACAAATCTTCTGATGCAAAAGCAAATTTTATGATAATTAAGGGTATAGAAATAGATATGTTTGAAATGGATCAGTTAGGAATGGACCAGAAAGAAATTGAAGANAGAAAGAGATCTGATATTACTTTAGATGGAATTATTCAAAGACATAGTAATCCATCATCATCTTTCCATTTTAGTTATGATATTGGTGCTGAAAGCTCTAAAGAATCAGAATATTTAACAAAATCTTCTAGGGGTTTTAGATCTATGGCTCAGGCGGTTCATCATGCTCAAAAATCTGGATGGAATTTTGTGAATTCTACCATAGTTGTTGATGATATGATTACTATTCATTATTATTATATGAAAAGATAATCTGTTATAAATTTTTAATGTATTTAATCCCAAAACAATTGTTTTGGGATTTTTTTTGAATATATAAGAAAGAAATATTATATAAATTATAGTCTGATTATTTTTCCTTATTTTTGCTATTAATCAACAAAGATTACAATGAAATTAAAACATATATTTTTATCTTTTTTTTTAGTACTTGCATCTAATACTTTCTCTTCTGATATTATTATTAATGATGAAGAAACCTATTTCTCTGTAACAGATAAAAATATTTCCGAATTTAGCTTTATAAACTCAGTTTCTGATGTAACAACTATGATTGTAAAAACAGAGGAAGGAGAGTTTGTGAAATTAATCGTTCCCGCTTACAATTCTGATTCCAAAAATGGAGACGCAGAACTTCCTGTGTTACAAAAGTTGATTAGGGTTCCTTTTGGTTCAGAAATTGCAGTAAAGATCATTAACTTAGAGGAAGAAATAATAAGTATTTCAGATTACGGATTTAGCATTCCAGTATTTCCAAATCAACCCTCNGTATCAAAAAGTGCAACTGAAATCCCGTTT
This sequence comes from Flavobacteriales bacterium, assembly GCA_002710495.1. GTDB lineage: Bacteria > Bacteroidota > Bacteroidia > Flavobacteriales > BACL11. The sequence goes on along the minus strand of PAKE01000024.1, from coordinate 12,368 downwards.
TATTTTAATCAAGATTATTATAATTTAGATAAGTTTACCGGAAATAATATTGTAGAAACAAAACTATTAGGAAAGATGAGAGGGCAACAATTAGCAAGACTTTCAGTTTCACCTTTTTCGTATAACCCAACTACAAATGAATTAAAAGTAGTAACTAAGNTAGAGGTAAAAATTATTTTCAAAAATATTGATGTAAATGCTGATAATGNAAACAGAATAAAATATTATTCTCCAGAATTTGAGAGTTTGTTAAAGACTTGTATAAATAATACTCCGATTACAGGAAAAGATGTTATTACAACTTATCCTGTAAAATATGTAATTATATCAGACCCTCAATTTCAGGGAGCTTTACAACCTTTAGTAGATTGGAAAACTAAAAAAGGATTTATGGTAGTTGAAGGATATACAAATGATCCTTTGGTAGGAAATACTACCGCATCTATTCATGCTTATTTGCAAAATATGTATGATAATGCTACTGTTATTGATCCTGCACCAACTTACTTACTTATTGTAGGAGACAATGCAGAAGTTCCATCATTCAATACAGGGCAACACGTTTCGGATATGTATTATTGCGAGTTTGATGGGAATGGAGATTTTTACCCAGAAATGTATTATGGAAGACTTTCTGCTACTTCCGCTGCAGAAGTTGAAATTCAGGTAAATAAAACATTAACACACGAATTATATACTTTTACTGACCCTTCTTTTTTAGATGAAGTAGTTTTAGTAGCTGGAGTAGATGCAAGTTTTGCTCCTATACATGGAAACGGACAAATAAATTATGGAACTGATAATTATTTTAATGTTGCTCATAATTTGACAATTCATAATTATCTGTACGGATCAGGCAGTCCTATTACTTCAGATATGCCAGCAGCATCTGCTGCTATTATTGCAGATATAAGTGCTGGAGTAGGATTTGCAAATTATACTGCACATTGCGGTAGTTCCGGATGGTCGGACCCTTCTTTTGAAAACTCTGATGTAAATGGATTGCAAAATAATGATCGGTTTGGATTTATGATAGGTAACTGCTGTCAGTCAAATAAATTTGATGATAATGTATGTTTTGGAGAGAAAATTCTAAGNTCTAACAATAAAGGAGCTGTTGGTTATATTGGAGGAAGTAATAATACTTATTGGGATGAGGATTTTTGGTGGNCTGTTGGTAGTACATCAAATGTTACTGCAAATCCTACATATGCTGGAACGGATTTAGGAGTATATGATTGCTTAATGCACGAAAACGGAGAATCTCAAGCTGATTGGTTTTACACCGCTGGTCAAATGATTCATTCCGGAAATTTAGCAGTCACACAAGCAGGTGGATCTGAACAATACTATTGGGAGATTTATCATTTGATGGGAGATCCATCTTTAATGCCATATATTGGAGTCCCTACTATTCTTACTGTTTCTCATGGGACTGCAACCCCTGTTGGTACAACTAATTTTTTAGTTAATACTGAAGAGAATGCATATGNAGCAATTTCAATGAATGGAGTGTTATTAGATGCACAACTTGCTGGTCCAACAGGAGTTGTAAACTTAACATTTCCTGCTTTGTCAAATGTAGGTACTGCAGACATTGTGGTTACAAAACAATTTAAACAACCATATATTAGTACGGTAAATATTATTTCTCCAAATGCTCCATTTGTTATTTATAACTCACACAACTTAAACGACCCAACAGGAAACAATAATTTGGCGGCGGATTATAACGAACTTATTGAGTTAGATGTAGAATTAAATAATGTGGGGAGCCAACCAACTCAGAATGTAAATGTTATAATTTCTACTTCAGACATGTATGTAACCTTAATTGATAGTACTGATTTTCTGGCTACTGTAAATGCAAATAATACAATCAATATTGCGTCTCCTTTTACTTTCCAGGTAGCTAATTTTGTTCCAGATCAACATCTTGTAACTTTCAATTTAACTATTACGGATAATCAGGCAAATACTTGGAATTCAATATTATTTGTAACACTCAATGCTCCTGTTTTAGGAGATGTATTATTTACAATAGATGATGTTGTTTTAGGAAACGGTAACGGGAAACTAGATGCTGGAGAAACTTTAGACTTAATAGTAGATGTGGAAAACTCTGGCCATGCTGAGATAATGAATATGAATGCAGTACTGAGTACTTTGTCATCTTATGTAACGATAAACAACCCTCTTGGGGTAACCGTAAATAGTTTAACTCCCTTACAACAACAATCAACAGTATTTAATATTACAGTTAACTCTAATACACCAATAGGTAACCTTGCAGAATTTCCATTTGACATTTCAGATGGTATTTATTCTCACAACAATACTTTTTCNGCTACAATAGGTGTTATAGATGAAGATTATGAAACAGGAGACTTTACTCAATATTCATGGATTATGGATCCATCTTTTCCTTGGATTATCACAACTAATAATCCTTATGAAGGAACCAATTGTAGTCGTTCAGCATTGAATCAGCCAGATAATACAGATTCTGAATTATCGATTGATTTAAATATTCTTGCTGCGGGAGATATATCATTTTATAAAAAGATGTCTTCTGAGGACGGTTATGATTTCTTAAAGTTTAAGATAAATAGCCAGAAAGTAGGAGAGTGGTCTGGAATTGACGCAGATTGGAGTTTAGTCAGTTTCCCAGTTAATGCTGGGCAGAATACTTTTAAATGGGAATATGATAAAGATGGAGGTTCCTCATCTGGTCAAGATTGTGCATTTGTAGATTATATTGTTTTTCCTGCTATTGATTTAGGAACTGTTTCATTAGAAGAAAATTTCACAAATATTAAATTGTTCCCAAACCCAACAATGGGAAGTTTTGAAATTTTCTTTGCTGATAATAAAAATCATACTGCATTAATTTATGACTTCAATGGTAAACTTATCTACTCTGAGAATTCTTCAGAAAATATTAAATTTGATATTTCTGAAAATGCTGCCGGAACTTATACGGTAAAAATAATGCCGGAAGGAATTACTTATCAGATTGTTAAAAAATAGTGGCAAAAGCTGTTGGTATTGATTATGGAACTAAAAGAATTGGAATTTCAATTTCTGATTCTTCTCAGATTATAGCAACAGCACTTTGTGCGATAGAAAACAAAAATATCTTTTCCTTTCTGAAAGANCTTNTAGAAAAAGAAGAGGTGGATACNATTGTAATTGGTGAAGCTAAAAACCTAGACACTACAGAAACAGATAGTAGTAAACAGATTTATCAGTTTGTTGAAAAACTAAAAAATCAATTTCCAAAAATCCTTATTAAAACTATTGATGAAAGGTTTACTTCAAAAATTGCTTTTCAATCTATAATTGATTCAGGCGTTAAAAAGAGAAAAAGAAAAAATAAATCCTTAATTGACAAGGTTAGTGCAACTATCATTTTACAAGATTATTTAANTTACAAATAATTTCTTTTTCTTATTAAAACTATGTAATATTGTAGNTCAAGAACTAAAAAATATTATTATGAAAAAACTTTACATTCTATTTTTAGCTAGTTTACTAGCCTTTAACGCAAATTCTCAAGCAAGTTTTTGTGAAGATTTTGAAACATATTCTAATGGAACTCCAATTGCAGAGACATCTAAAAATTGGAATACTTGGGGAGAATTAATGCCTCCTTATGCGATAGCTCCTTTTATTGACGATGCAAATGTTGTCAATACTCAATCTTCTAGTGGATCTAATTCTCTATATCTTAATGATGCAACAGGATCTGGAGGTCCGCAAGACGTAGTTTTAATGTTTGATACTACACAAAATATTATTTCTACAACGCCTTTATCAACTCCATATACTACAGGAAGTTTTGATTTTTCTCAAATGATGTATATTATACCTGGTAAAACAGGATATTTTAATTTTCAAGCAGAGAATGAACCAGGAATATCTTGGGCATTAGAAGTTAACTTTGATGCAATTGGAGNAATTATAATGAGTAATACCAGTGCAACAACATTTAATTGTACATATCCTGCAGCAGGAACATGGTTTGAAATAGCTTTTGATATTGATTTATCAAATAATATATGGGAAGTATTTATTGATGGAGTTTCTCAAGGTTCATTCTCTAATTCTATTAATCAAATAGCATCATTAGATTTATACCCTGGAGTAGCTTCTGAATATTATGTAGATGATGTTTGTTATTCTTATGATACTACACAAATAGTATTGCCTGGATTGGATTTAGCAGTCTCAGATATTAATGCAATTAATGGTTTAGATGGACAAAATAGAGATGTAACAGTTGAAGTAACTAATTTTGGTATAAATCCTGTAACCTCTTTTGATATTGATTTCCTTTATAATGGTAATACAATTACCGATAATATAATTGGCTTAAATCTAGGAACAGGAGCTATCACTACCGTGACCCTTACTAATCCTATTACATTAGTCAACGGAACTTACACCGGTTTAGCAACTTTATCTAATGTAAATGGGACAATGATTGATGACAACCCATCTAATGATACCTTATCAATACAAATAACATCTATTACTCCGACTCCTAACAAATTAGTTATTGGAGAGCAATCTACTGGAACACCTTGTTTTGGATGTCCAAGAGGTATTGTTGCTGCCAATGAAATGGAAAGAGATTATAATGGTTATTTTCAATCAATATCCATACATACAGAATCTGGAGATCCAATGAAAGCTATAGATTATTCAAACGGATTAAATAATTATATTACAGGTCCACCAGGACCTCCAAGTCTAGCATCTATAGGAAATCCTCCAGATCCTGGATTACAACAAGGAGCTCTTGTTGATAGAGGAACTGAAATTGATCCATCTGCTTTTCGGGATCATTTTCTTTCAAAAATAATTTCACCTGTTTCAGCTGTTTTTACGGCAGATGCTAATGCAACTGGAAATGTTATTGANGTTCAAATTACAACAACTGTTACTTCTACGATAAATGGAGATTGGAAATTTGCTTGTGCACTNATAGAAGATAGTGTAACAGGTACTGGAGGAAGTTGGTATCAGGCTAATAAATATGGAGATTTAGGTATTTCTTTAATAGATATACATGGTGCAGATTGGGGAGCTCTTCCAGATTGGGTTCCATCTGTGATATATCGTAATGTTGGCAGAGATATTCTCCCTTCTTTTGAAGGAGGGTTGTTGCCGAATGGATCTTATAATGTTGGTGATGTATTTACTCAGGATTTCCAATTTACTGCTGATCCGACATGGGACATAAATAGTATGTATGTAATAGGAATGTTATTAAATCCGAACGGAATAGTTGATAATGCAGTTTATTCACCAGTATCTATTGCTACTTATGTAGAAAATGTTTCTTCTANCACATCTTTTAATATTTATCCTAATCCTGCAGTTTCTACAACTACTTTACTGATAAATTTAGATACGGAAAAAGAAGTTTCTATTTCCGTAAAAAGTGTTGAAGGAAAATTAATTACTAAAGGAGAATATGGAACAATGATTGGTTCTCATTCTTTGACGTTTGATGTTTCTGACTTTGCTAATGGAGTTTACATAATTGAGGCAATTGTTGGAAATGAAGTAATTGTTAAGAAATTTATAAAAGAATAATTTTAAATAAATATAAAATAAAAACCATCTGAAAAGATGGTTTTTTTTATAATTTATTTTTTAAATATTTAGCAGTAAAAGATATTTTGTTCTTTATTAAATCTTCCGGAGTTCCTCCAAAAACAATATTACCACCTTTATCACCACCTTCAGGCCCAAGGTCAATAATCCAATCAGCACATTTTATTACATCAAGGTTATGTTCAATACAAATAACCGAATGGCCTTTTTTTATGAGTTCATTAAAAGATGTAAGTAATTTATTAATATCATGAAAATGTAGTCCTGTAGTTGGCTCATCAAAGATGAAAATAATTTTCTCGGAATTTTCTCCTTTACCTAAAAATGATGCTAATTTTATCCTTTGTGCTTCTCCACCAGAAAGCGTAGAGGAAGATTGACCTAGTTTTACATATCCTAATCCTACATCTTGTAGAGGTTGTATTTTCTTATTTATTTTTTCTTCTCCGTTTTTAGTAAAGAAAGTAAGTGCTTCATCAACTGTTAGGTCTAAAATATCAGAGATGTTTTTATCAGAGAATTTTACTTCTAATATTTCATCTTTAAATCTATTTCCTTTACACTCATCACAAAGTAGATGAACATCTGCCATAAACTGCATTTCTACAGTTGTTTCTCCTTCTCCTTTACAATTATCGCATCTACCTCCATCTACATTAAATGAAAAGAATCCACTCTTATAATCTCTACTTTTTGATAGTTTCTGATTTGAAAATAGAGAACGAATTTCATCATAAGCTTTTATATATGTAATTGGATTAGATCGTGAAGATTTCCCGATAGGATTTTGGTCGACAAACTCCATTTTAGAATATTTATTCGTGTTGATATGAGATTCTTTATAGTTTCTTTTTGTGGNAGTGTATCCGTTAAATCTTTGTTCTAATGCTGGTTTTAGAGCTTCTCTTATCAGAGAAGATTTTCCAGAACCACTTACTCCAGTTATTAAAGTGAAACATTCTAAAGGAATTTCAATATTCATATTTAAAATATTATTAATATTAACTCCTTCTAATTTTACAGAATGTTTCCATTTTCTTCTTTGTTCTGGAACTTCAATTTTCAGCTCTCTACTAAGATATTTAGTAGTTAAACTTCTTTTTTCTTTATAAATATCAGATAGCTTTCCTTGAAATATAAGTTCCCCTCCATGAATACCCGCTTCTGGTCCTAAATCAATAATCTGATCAGATTCTTCCATTATTTTTTCATCATGTTCTACAATAATCACTGTATTTCCAATATCTCTAAGGTTTTTCAGAACTTTGATAAGGTTTTCAGTGTCTTTTGAGTGAAGTCCGATTGAAGGTTCATCAAGTATATACATAGATCCTACCAAGCTGCTTCCTAAAGAAGTTGCTAAATTTATTCTTTGGCTTTCACCCCCAGAGAGAGTTGAGGATTTTCTCCCTAAAGTTAGATAAGATAAGCCAACTTTATCTAAGTAAGAAAGTCTATTTTTTATTTCTATCAGAATTCTACCAGCAATTTTTTTTTCTGAGGTGTTTAGTTTTATTGTATTAAAGAAATCTATTGATTCTTTAATATCCATATTAGTAATTTCTGCAATTGAGGTATTGTTTATTTTTACATATAAAGCATCTTTCCTTAATCTGCTCCCTCCGCATACATCACATTTAGTCCTCCCCCTATATCTAGCAGAAATTACCCTGCTTTGTATTTTATGTTTTTCAGAATCTAGTTTTGNAAAGAATTGAAAAATTCCTTTACATTTNCCNTTTCCGTTCCANANTAAATCTATTTCTGATTTGGATAAATCTTTATAGGATTTGTGTATAGGAAAATCATATTCTGCAGCATTTAAGATAAATTTTTCTTTCCATTTAACTAGTTTTATTCCACTCCAACAACTTACAACTCCTCCGTATACTGACTGATCTTTATCTTTAATAACTTTGTTTTTATCTATTCCTAGAGTTATTCCAAAACCTTCACATTTTTTACATGCACCATATGGATTATTAAAAGCAAACAGATGAACAGAATTCTTTTCAAAACTTATTCCATCTAACTCAAATTTATTAGAGAAATGATATTTTTTATTTCCTATCATAACATCACATTCTCCATTACCTTCAAAAAATGCAGTTTCTACTGAATCAGTAATTCTATTAATAAGGTCTTCATCTCTATCTAAATAAATAATTCTATCAACAATAAGGTATGTGTTTTTTGAATCTACTTTCTGATTTTTTTCAATCAGATTATTTATTTTTTCTATTTTATCATCTGAAAGAATCCTTGAATANCCTTGTTGTAGAAGTGTGTTAAGTTTTTCTGTATTAGCATCTTCTAACTTTGTAAGTAATAAGGAGGAAGTATTATTTTGATTACTAATAAAATCTACTACATCCGAGATTTGATGTCGTTTTACTACTTTTCCTGAAATAGGAGAATAAGTAATTCCGATACGGGCAAACAATAGTTTCAGATAGTCATATATTTCGGTAACTGTACCAACTGTAGATCTAGGGTTTTTTGATATTACTTTTTGTTCAATAGCAATAGCAGGAGAGATCCCAATTATTTCATCTACATCAGGTTTTTGTAGTTTTCCTAAAAATTGACGTGCATAAGAGGATAGACTTTCAATATATCGTCTTTGTCCTTCCGCATAAAGCGTGTCAAAAGCTAAAGATGATTTTCCTGATCCAGAGACTCCAGAAATAACAACTAATTTGTTTTTGGGAATATTTAACGAGATGTTTTTTAAGTTATGTAATTTTGCTCCTTTAATTACAATATTATCCTGATTATATTTTGGATTTTTTGACATCTCAAATTTTGCGAATCCGCAAATTTACTCAATAAGATTTGGATATTAATAGAACTTTTACTTTATTTGTAACGTAATAAAAACAGATACTAACTAATACCCTCATTAATATAGACAAAATTTTACTTTAACTATTTATTAACGAAAAAAGTAAAATTATGCCTATTATTAAATCTGATCAAGATCTTATAAAGTCGTACTTAAGTGGTAATGAAACTGCTTTTGAGATATTAATTGCAAAACACAAAGACAAAGTTTTTGCTTTTATCCTTTCAAAAATTAAGAATTACAATTTANCTCATGATGTTTTTCAGGACACCTTTATTAAGGTGATTAATTCCCTAAAAAGAGGAAAATATAATGAAGAAGGGAAATTTGTCCCTTGGGTAATGCGTATTGCTCATAATTTAGTAATTGATCACTTTCGTATGCAAAAGAAGACTAGAAGTATTGCTCCTACAAAGGACTTTGATATTTTTGATGTGATTTCTGATAATGATAAAAATGCGGAAGAGAATATGATAGATAACCAAATATCCAGTGATGTAAGAAAACTTATTGAGAAACTACCTGAAGATCAAAAAGAGGTGCTTAAGATGAGATATTACAGAGATTTAAGTTTTAAAGAAATTGCAGAAATTACAGATGTAAGTATTAATACTGCACTTGGAAGAATGAGATATGCAATAATNAATTTAAGGAAATTGGTAGAAAAATATAATATCCAGTTGCAAATTAATTAGAGATAGTACAATATAGTTTTTGTAGAGTCGTTATTTGTGTATATGAATCAAAAAACAACATATGAAAAGAAACTCTACTCAATTAAATTTGTCACATCAGTTTTCGCAAATAAAAACAAGGAAATCTGAACAAAAAATAGAAGAAAACTTGAAAGTTAAGGATTCTACTATACAAAATATACTTGCTTATTCAAAGTCAGTAAGATGTATTAAAACCGATTCGTTAGGAATGGTTTTAATGGTAAATAACTAAGTGGTTTTGGTTTTTTATTTAAGGTCGAACAATTTATTTGTTCGGCCTTTTTTATTATTACATTTGTAATATGAGAAAAAAGCAGAGAGTAAAAGAATTTATTGAATATTTTTCGGAAAACTTACCAGAAGCGAAAACTGAACTTCATTATACAAATGCTTTTCAGCTTACTATTGCTGTTGTACTTTCTGCACAATGCACCGATAAAAGAGTAAATATAATTACCCCATCTCTTTTTGAGGCTTTTCCTACTCCAAAAGTTATGGCAGAAGCATCTGTTGATTATATTTTTGATTTAATAAAAAGTTGTAGTTATCCTAGAAATAAAGCAAGACATCTTTCTGGTTTAGCAAAGATGTTGGTCTCCGATTTTAATTCAGAAATTCCAGGAAACTTAGANTTATTGCAAAAATTACCTGGAGTAGGAAGAAAAACTGCAAATGTNGTTGGTTCTGTATATTTTGATATTCCAGCAATGCCAGTTGACACTCATGTCTTTAGAGTGTCAAATAGGATTGGATTAACTGCAAATGCAAAAAACCCTTTACAATCAGAATTACAATTACTTAAATTATTTCCAGAAGAGAAACTAAATATAGCACATCATTGGCTAATATTACATGGTAGATATGTATGCAAAGCTAGAAGAGCAGAATGTGAAAATTGTGGTATTACATCAATTTGCAAATACTATAAAAAGAATAAAAAATAAAACTTCTTTCTGTTAATAAATAGGAGTTGTTTTTCTTTCGATTTCACAGATATTTTCTCTTTTTNGTATTAAATTAAATTAATTATGAGCGATAAAGAAAAGGCAGCAAAATTAAAGGCGTTAGAACTTACATTAGATAAGTTAGAGAAATCATACGGCAAGGGTGTGGTAATGAAATTAGGTGATAAAGTTGTAGAAGATATTGATTCTATACCAACAGGATCTGTAGGGTTAGATACTGTATTAGGTGTTGGAGGTTATCCCAGAGGAAGAGTTGTTGAGATCTATGGTCCGGAATCTTCTGGTAAAACTACTTTGTCAATACATGCAATTGCAGAAGTACAGAAACAAGGTGGTATTGCTGCTTTTATTGATGCAGAACATGCTTTTGACTCTTCATATGCTGCTAATCTAGGTGTAAATATTGATGATCTTCTTATATCGCAACCAGATAATGGAGAACAAGCATTAGAAATTGCTGATCATTTAATTAGTTCAGGTGCAGTTGATTTAGTGATTATTGATTCTGTCGCTGCATTGACTCCTAAATCTGAAATAGAGGGTGAGATGGGAGATAGTAAAATGGGGCTTCATGCTAGACTAATGTCTCAAGCACTGAGAAAACTAACTGCTACTATAAATAAAACGGGCTGTACCCTAATGTTTATTAATCAACTTAGGATGAAGATCGGTGTTATGTTTGGAAATCCTGAGACTACAACTGGAGGAAATGCACTTAAATTTTATTCTTCTGTTAGGTTAGATATAAGAAGAATTGGAGCTATTAAAAATGGAGAAGATATTATAGGAAACAGAACTAGAGTTAAAGTTGTAAAAAATAAAGTTGCTCCTCCTTTTAAGAAAGTAGAATTTGATATTATGTTTGGAAAAGGAATTTCAAGAAGTGGTGAAGTTCTAGATATGGCTGTGGATACAGATGTAATTAAAAAAAGTGGTTCATGGTTCTCTTACCAAGATGCAAAATTAGGACAAGGAAGAGACGCTGTAAAGAACATGCTTGAGGATAATCCTGAGTTAATGTCAGAACTTGAAGAAAAAATAAAAGAAGCTAATTTATCTTAAAATGAGGTGTTCCTTTTTATTTATTGTTTTGTTATTCTTTTATTCTTGTCGAGAGAATATTAATGGATCCCATGCCAGTATAACTGATCAGAAAGAAAATAATAATATAAATGACTCTTTACTTATTGAGAGAGCTCTCATTAATTTATCCAAAGGAAACCTTGAAGAGGCTAAGAAGGATTTAGAAACAGCAAATTTACTTGACACAAAAAATGGGCGTACCCATTATTTATTAGGAGATGTTTTGTTAGAACTTGCAAAACAAGGAAAAGGTAGTGAAGAGTCAGTAAAGTTATCTTCTTCTCATTTTAAATCGGCAATTAAATATAACTCTGATTCAGCACTGTCGTTTCAGAAAGATGGTGAAATCTCAATGTATCTTGGAGAACATATTAACGCAATAGAACTTTTGTCTAAATCGCTATCAGTGGATGAAACAGATCCTCAAACTCTTATTCTCTTAGGATATTGTTATAGAGAGTTAGATCAAGTAGAAAATGCTATATACTGTTTTGAGAAAACAATAAGTTTAAATGAAAATAGTGATGAGGCCTACGTACAATTAGGACAAATATTTTGGGAAAGAAAGGATTCCACAGCTATCAAATACTATAAAAGTGCTATTTCAATAAATCCAAATAATAGAGACGCTTATTATAATTTAGGATTGGTCTATCATTCAATAAAAGATCTTTCAAAGTCACGAGATGCATATCATAAGATTATTGAATTTGGAATTAAGGATAGTTATTTTGTTGAAGCACACTATAATATTGCAATGATATTGATGGATGATTATAAAGAACAACACCATCACAAGAATGCTTTAAATAACTATCTTATAGAAGTAGTTCGAGTTAATCCTAATCATTATTTGGGATATTTTAGAATGGCTATTTGCTATCAAACACTAGGAGATGTTAGAAATGCAGAACAATATTATAGAAAGACTTTAGAAATAAACCCTGAATTTAAAGAAGCTACAAATAAATTAAACCAGTTATTATCTGATAACGAAAAATACAAATAAAATGAGTCTACAAAATACAATTTCTAACGACATTAAAAAGGCTATGATTGCCAAAGAAAAAGATAAATTAGCTGCACTTAGAGCCGTAAAAGCAGCATTTATTGTAGAAATGGCAAAAGATGGTT
>PAKE01000023.1 GCA_002710495.1 Flavobacteriales bacterium | reverse complement strand
GGTTGTGTTGCAAACTTTTGGGAAATAAAAGACCAAATTACCTTGATAAAAGCTGTTGAGATGTTATTGTCAAATGGAGAAAATATATTATTAAGATTAATTGGTTCAGGACCTACATTGCAAAGTTGTAAAGACTATGTACAACTAAAGAATTTAAATCAGTTTATTAGTTTTGAAAAAGAAATAAGACACGAACTTTTAAATACATTTATTAACAAGATTGATTTATTTGTTTTACCGTCTTATTATGAAGCTTTAGGTTGTGTTTATTTAGAAAGTTGGGCAACAAATACCCCTTTTATTGCTGTTAGAAATCAAGGAATCTCAGAGTTGATACCTGATGATATGAAAGATAACTTCTTAGTTTCAAAATCTGATGAATTAAATCTTTCAAAAAGCATCTTAGATTTTAAGAACAATACAGTTTTATTCCCTTTTGATGAAAAATATAATATTAAAAACACAATTTCTAATTTTTTGAAAAATCAAGTTTTTGATGAGTAATTTTATCAGAAATATAATAAAAAATATCAAAAGAAATAATTTTGCTAAGAAACAGAGAAGTAAGGTTTTAAAAGATGGAACTTTACTTAATGCTTTTAATAATAAGAAAATTATTTTTATTCATATTCCGAAAACTGCTGGTATTTCTTTGGTGAAATCAATTTTTGGAGATGTTACTTTAGAAGGACATAGATCGGTTAGTTTCTATAAACAAGTTTTTGGGAGTAGATATTCTGATTTTTTCACTTTTACTATTGTAAGAAACCCATGCGATAGATTGTATTCTGCTTATAAATTTTTAGAGAAAGGAGGGATGAATATACATGATAAAAATGCATTTAAAATTCATCTATCTATTTATAGTGATTTTGAGGACTTTGTACTTAATGGGCTAAATGAAAAAATAATCTGGGAAATTACTCATCTAATTCCTCAACACGAATTTGTGTGTGATAAGAATGGAAAAATCATAGTTGATTATATTGGAAGATTTGAAAATCTTAAAAAATCTACAGAAAAAATAAANGATATNTTAAAATCGGACTNTAANTTAGAACATCATAATAAAACTGNTAANANGGACTATAAAGATATTTATACTNCTNAAATGATTGAGAAGGTTCATCANATTTATCAAAAAGATATTGATATCTTTGAATANAAATTTTCATAATGAATAATTTCTACTTTATACTATCTTTTAGTAGGTCTGGCAGNACCTTATTAGCCAAGCTTTTAAATAATAATAAGGATCTTNAAGTATTAAATGAGACTTGGNTTTTNCCANCNNTATCAATTCTTAANTGGGAAAGATTAAATTATAATAAACAAAGATATNTTTTACATATCTATAATGAATCTCTTAAGATATATAAGAATNGCAANCCTGTTTCANATAAAATTTGNGAAAAAAGGAGTNTTTCATTNGTTTCTTTTTATAANAAAATATTAAAACATAATATTAGTATTGCCTTAGAGAAGAATCCNGTTAATACTCTACATTTNCCTTACCTTAAGAAAAATATTGAAAANTCAAAATTTATATTCTTAACAAGAAACCCAATTGCAATAGCTAATTCATATAAAAACNGATGGCTTAAAAATGAGGATTATAATTATTTTCTTTTNCGTGTTACTACTGTAATAAAAACTTATTTTNTTTCATATCAGAAATATTATAATGACCCTGAGATTATAACTGTAAGATATGAAGATCTAGTAAAAGATCCTATAGATTCTTTAAATAGACTATGTAATCATTTAGGAGTCAATTATGATAAAAAGATGTTAGATAATATTGATGCTTTTTTGTTTAAATCTAGCTCTCTTAAAAGTCATAAAGATTTATCAAAAGAGATCCATGTTAAAAATATTAATAAGTATAGAAGTCAGTTGTCAAAAGAACAAATTCAAGATTTGTCTTATTTACTTAGAGATGTATTTAATTTCTTTAATTATCCTGTTTCACTAACAAACCCCTCAAAATCATTATTAAAAATAGAAAGAAAAGTAAATAATCGATTAAGATATAATAAATCTTTTGTTAAAAGATATGCGCGAAGGGCTAAATATTATCTATTATATTTAAAATATACAATAATTCGTTAGATGGATAAGATTATTTTAATTATCAGACATGCATTTGTNGCATTTATTAGTGGAATAATTATCTTTATTTTAGGTTTCCTTTTTAANTTCTATTTAGTTCATAATCTCATTGACGCTACTTTTTCTTTAGGAATTTTTGCTTTAGGTATATCAATGATAGAATTTATTTCGCCATTTTCCTCCTTTGGTTTTGGAGTTGTGGCAACTAGATATATCCCAAAATGGAATGTTAATAATAATGTAAAAAAGATAAATAATTTTATTACATTTATTGGGGTATTCTCGTTAATTCTAAGTTGTCTATATGCGATAGCACTTTATTTAAATCAAGAGAACATATTTGCTATGTTAGATATAGAAGTAAATCAGAAGGGGTTTATTAACTTTCTGTCATTTTTACCTTTTTTTCTAATTCTCATGATATTAAAAAATATAACTGCAATTATTAACCAGTTTCTTATAGGATTTCAAGAAGTTAAAAAGACTATAGTATTCTCTGAATTAATTGGTTTTCCACTAAAGTTTATTTTAGTTATATTTTTNATTTATTTTGAATTCGATTTTAAGGGATATCTTTATGCGGAGATTATATCCGCTATCTTTATATTATTTGCTTTTATATATATATTGAAGAATATTATAAGTGAAAACTATCGTTTTAAAATTAGTTTTGATTGGATAAATAAAAAATTAGTGATTTACTCTCTTACTTTTTTCCTTTTAGGTTTTTTTATAAAATTTTCGAATCTTCTTGACAAATGGTTAATTAATGAATATATGTCTATAAAGAACTTAGGGATATATTATATGACTTTTGCATTTGTTGAATTCTTGCCATTTGTTCTAAAATCAATAAATAAAATTTTCGCACCTATAATTAGTGAAATATGGGAACAAAAGAAATTAAATGAATTACATGTATTATATCGTTTTTTTACAAAATGGACATTATTATTATCTTATCCAATGATTTTCTTTATTATNTTTTTTAGTAATGATTTATTATTGTTATTTGGCCCTGAGTTTATTCTAGGAAAGAATGTGTTAATTATTTTATCAATTGCTCACGCGTTTAGCGTGTCATTTGGATCAGTTAGAACTCTTTTACAAATGACAGATCATCATATAAAGATATTTCTTGTCACGGTATTTAAAACTTTAATAGTTATTATGTTATTATTTATTTTAGTCCCTAAATATCAGATGGAAGGAGCTGCTTTTTCATTGGCAGCAGGGATTATAATTAATAATATCTTAAATTACATCTTGCTTTATAGAAATTTGAAATTTATTCCATATAGTAGTGATTTCTGGAGAGTTTTCATGACAATTATCTTTGCATCTATTTTATTATATTTATCATTTAATTATATGTCTAATTTTATTCCCAATATGAATTGGTATTGGCTAATTTTTTCAATAGTATATATATATATNATTACAATAATATTATCTAGAATTTTATGTTTCTCTAAACAAGATAAAGAGGTGGTGATGAATTTGCTTGATAAAATAAAGAAATGATAGCGTGGTTTTATAAATATGGCTTTGTGTTGTTGTTATTGAATACAATATTATATTCAATACCAGAAACCAATACTACTATTGCTCCTAGAATATTCTATTTTCTAATGGGAACTGGACTTATTTTATTAATAATCAACCCTTCTCAAATAAAAGATGTTGTTTTTCATAGATCATTTTTATTTTTATTGTTAATTAATCTAGTAAATCTTGTTTATTTCTTGTTTTTTGAGAGTGAATTTAATCAGAAATCTTTAGATTTTTTAATGGCTCGATTTGTGCAGTTTTCTCTAATTTCTCTTTCNATTTATCATAATTTTGATTATTACAAGAAGAAATTCTCATCTTTGATAATACAGGTAATCTCCATTGTAGTTGTTTTAGGTTTGTTTGTAGATCCGGATTTATTATCTGGTAGATATTATGGGATTATATGGAATCCTAATATGTTAGCTTCGCTTTCAGTTTTAGCTTTTTCTTTTGTACTAATGAAAAATGAAAAGAAAACTAATTTAGATGTATTCTTGTTAATATTATTTTTTATTGTTTCTATTGCTACTGGATCTAGATTATCTTTACTGATGATTGTTTTCTTATTTATCTTTAAATTTGGTTTTTCCNTAAGTAATATACTTTTTGGTATAATGGGATTAATTTTACTGTTTATTATCTCAGGAACAAATCTTCAAACAAGTTTTAATAGATTCTCTTCCCAAGATATTCTTAATGACAGAACAGATCAATTTAATTTTGCAGTTAATAATCTAGAGAAAGAACTCTGGTTTGGATATGGATTGAGTGAATATTCTGGATTGCCATCGGTTATTGATATTCCCGAAAAATATCAAGGGTTGTTGATAGCTTCTCATAATGGATATCTCTCTATTTTTCTTCAATATGGAATTATTTTTGGATTTTTTATTATTCTGATAATTATGAGAAAATCTTTAATTTTATCATCTTATTTTATTAGAAAAGAACAAAAAGATAACATATTCCTTTTTATAGTTATTATTACTTTGATTGCATCTATGTTTGAAACTCTCTTAACAGGAATAAATGAATTTCATACTATATTATTCTGGTTTAGCTTGTCGTATTTATCTTACTCAAAATACTTGCAGGATTATGAAGATTAAAGTAATTGGTAACATATCAGACTTTAAAAATCTGGAAAAGGCCTGGAACATACTCTTCAGAAAAAAAAATAATTATTCTACTTTCCAATCTTTTGAGTTTAATTATTTTTCATGGAAATATGATTTAAGTAAGTCAAGAAACATATTATCNATAGTAGTATTATATGATGATAATTCTATTAAATCAATACTGCCTTTTTATATTGACAGAAGATTAAGATTAAGGTTTATAAATGACATACATGCTGATTTCTGTGATTGTCTTACGGATATTGAGATTGATTTTGATGAAATAGTAAAACAGTTGAAGTCTAATTTTAAAATAAAATATTTTAATCTTATTAACTTAAGAACTGATGCATATATTTTAGAAAAAAAATTACCTACTTATTGCAAACTTACACTCTTTTCTAAATATTCAATTCTACAATTAGGAAAAGGTGCTTTTCCCGATAATTATTCTCAATATAAATCTAAACAAAAAACAGAATTTAGGAGAATAATTAAAAAACATAAAGATAAAAAACACGAGTTAATAGATTGTAATATCTCAGATTTTCCAATTTCTGAAATAGAGANTTTAAGAGATGATATGATTCAATTAGGGTTAAGAAATAAAATTTTCTTACCTGATAATCAGTTATTATTAATTAAGGAACTTTATAATAAAGGAAAAATCATACTTAATATTGTTAAAACTAATAATAAGATAAATGCTATTTCATTTGTCATAAAAGATTCCACTCAATATTTACCGTGGATTGATATGTTTGACAATTCAAAGATGATTAATATATTTAATTATATTTCATTAATTACTGTTCTGAGTTCAGAAGATTCTGTAATGATAAATTTTGGAAGGGGAGTATATAGATATAAAATATTAAACTTTATTCCTCAGTCAAAAGATTTATTTTCATTACAAATATTTTCATCAAGATGGCAGGAATTAAAGTATAGTCTTGAACAAAATATTTTTCGGTTTTTAAGGCTTGTTTATAAAATATTTAAGAAATGAAAATATTTACATATTTTGTAGAACCCGCTTCTTATACAATTGATTTAATTGCAAATGTACATTCAAAACAAGGAATAGGACATGCTTTTATAAATAAAAAATCTGAAGCAAAGACTAAAGAATCTCTTTCATCATCAACTTTTTTATTCGATTTTTCAATTACTCAAAAAACAAAATTTATTCGTTCAATTAGGAAAGAACATGATTTTATTATTGTAAATGGATATAATAATTATGTATTTTTCCTGACTTTCTTGTTTAATATTTTTTCTGCTAATAAGAAATATATTGCTACTGAATCAGACACGCAATTAAAGATTCCAAATAATATAATTAAACGAATAATTAAATACATTTATCTGAATTTAATCTTTAGAAATAAATATGTCTTAGGTTTTGCTGGAGGAAGTAAAATACATAAAGATTTATTCATTCATTACGGAATGAAAGAGGAAAGAATTTTTATGATTCCTATGATAGTGAATAATAAAAAGTATTATCATGAATACAAGATATTTCCAGATAAGTTTACATTTCTGTTTGTTGGTAGGTTATTAGATACAAAAAATGTTGATGTTCTGTGCGAAAGGTTTTTATCTGCTTTTTCTAATAAAGATTCAGAACTAATAATAGTTGGAGGTGGTCCAAATCTGGAGGTGTATAAAAGAAAATATAACAATGAAAAGATACTGTTTAAAGGAACTGTTTTTGGAGAGAGCTTATTAAGATTATATCATAATTCCTCTGTATTTGTATTTCCTTCATCAGTGGAAGCTTGGGGATTAGTTGTAAATGAGGCTATGTCATCATCTCTTTCTGTAATTGCTCATAAAGAAGTTGGGTCTGTGCATGATTTGATAATAAATAAAGAAACAGGTTTTGTAATTAACGATTGGGAAGAACTAGAGGAAAAGATGTTAGAACTATATAATAATCCTGATTTAAATAGAAAAATGTCGGAAAATGCAGTAGCTTTGATGAAGGATTATTGGAATTATGATTTATATACAAAGAATTTATTATTTTCAATGCATAAAGTAGAAAAATGGCTTTAAAGAATAAGATTAAAAATACAATAATAAATTTATCAGCACGGATTAAAAATTCTGATTATAGTAAATGTATTTTTTACCACGATATTCATTCAAATAACAGATTTACAGATATGTCTACTTCTGTTGATATGTTTGTTAAACACATTAATGTAATACGAGAGTTAGATTTCGAAATTGTTCATGAAATTACTAAAGAAAAGAATCAGATTTCTATTTCTTTTGATGATGGGTTTAAAGGTTTGTATGAGAATATTGGGATAATCAATCAACTAGAAATACCTGTAACGATTTTTGTTGTTTCCTCATTTTTAGATAGGGATAATTTCCTTAGCGCTAATAACCTTAAAGAGCTTGCGAAGAATAAGTTTATTAAGATTCAGTCCCATACCCATACTCATCCAGAATTACCAACCTTAGATTCTGACTCTTTACAGATGGAGCTTAAAAAATCAAAAGAAATTTTAGAGTCAATCTGCGAAACTGAAATAAATTCGATATGTTTTCCATGCGGTATGTTTGACAAATCTGTTATTAAGAAAGCATTAGAAGTAGGATATGACAAACAATTCTCTTCACTTTCTGGACCATATTGTTCTGAGGTTTTTCCATCTGTCAAGAGGAGAAGTATAGTTCAGTTTGCATCAGAAAAAGAATTTAAATCTATATTAAAAGGAGGGGACAACATTCTGTATTATTGGTATTATAAAAATGAATTCGTGAGATGAGAGTTTGTTTAGTTTCTTCTTCTTTTTATCCAGCAATATTTTATGGAGGCCCTATTTCTTCTACTTGGGATTTATCAAAGAAATTAGGAGAGAAGAATATTGAAGTTTATGTTTCTACAACAAATGCAGATGGGAATAAGAGAATAAAATATATAGACACAAAAGAACATATTAAACAAGCAGAGAATGTATTTGTGAGATATTATCACGAACAGCTTATTAATATTTTTTCTTTTTCCTTTTTGTTTGGTGTTTTTTCAGATATCAAAAAATCAGATGTAGTTTATATTCAATATTTATTTCATTATACAGTTTTGTTTTCTCTCTTTTTTTCAGTTTTTTCAGGAAAGAAAATAATTCTATGTCCTAGAGGTAGTTTCTCTAGTTTTACTCTTTCCAACAAAAGAAATTGGTTGAAGAGATTATGGTTATTTTTATTTATTTCACCGCTTAAGAACAAAATAATCTGGCAAGCGTCTTCTTATTTGGAGAAAGAAGATATTTTATTTTATTTTCCTCAAGTAGATGTTAAAATAATTCCTGATGGTATTGATGTTGATAGTTTTAGTAATTCTAATAAAATGGATAAAAAAGAGTTACTTGAAAAATACACAAATAAAAATTTTAAAAAAGTTTCAGATGTAGTTTTTTCTATGGGAAGGTTACATAAAATTAAACGTTTTGATATTTTAATTAATGCTTTTGAATTGTATCTGGATGAAAATAAAAATGCGAAATTATTAATTGCTGGAGCTGATGATGGAGTGAGAAATGCTTTAGAAAATCAGATAAAGGAATTAAAGTTAGAAGACTCAGTATTTTTGATTGGCTTAGTGAATTTTTCTCAGAAAAAAGAATTGCTTAGTAATTGTTCTTTCTTTACTCTGTCTTCTGATTTTGAGAGTTTTGGAATTGTAGTTTCAGAAGCTTTAGCTTGTGGTGTTCCTGTTGTGGTTTCTGATAAAACTTCTTGGAGAAATATAGAGAGAAATAATTGTGGTATATTTGTAAAAAACCAAAAAGAAGATTTCTGCACTGCTTTTCATCAAATAAAAGAAAGAAATTTCACATCTAAAAAATGCAAAGAGTATGTGAAAGATAACTTTGATTGGAAAATTATTACAAACAAATTTTTT
Source organism: Flavobacteriales bacterium (assembly GCA_002710495.1). GTDB lineage: Bacteria > Bacteroidota > Bacteroidia > Flavobacteriales > BACL11. Next base: position 24,504 of record PAKE01000023.1, on the reverse strand, counting down.
ACAATTCTAACGAATAATTAATGTATATACTTGGTTTAAATGCGTTTCATGGAGATTCATCAGCTTGTTTGTTAAAAGATGGTATAGTAATAAATGCTACAGAAGAAGAAAGATTTAGGAGAATAAAACATTGGGCAGGATTTCCTTCAGAGTCTATTAAATTTTGTTTGGATGACGCGGGAATTTCTATTCAGGATTTGGACTATATTACTATATCAAGAGATCCTCAAGCGAACATCTCAAAAAAGATACTTCATACACTGAAAAATAGAATAGGAATAAGATCTGTTTTTGATAGACTTTTAAATTATAGAAAAGTAAGTTCAATAAAATCAGAATTAGCAAAGATATTTAATGTAGACGAATCTCAAATAAAGGCTGAGGTTCATAATGTAGAGCACCATAGAAGTCATATTGCATCTTCCTTTTTTGCATCTAGTTTTCAGAATTCAGCTATTTTGTCAATTGATGGTTTTGGAGACTTTACGTCTACAATGACTGCAATTGGTAAGGACAATCAGATTCAGGTTTTAGATTCTGTCAATTACCCTCACTCACTAGGAATTTTTTATACAACTGTAACTCAATTTCTAGGTTTTCCTAACTATGGAGATGAATATAAAGTTATGGGATTAGCTCCTTATGGTGAAGCAAAATACTTAAATGAACTTTCTGCAATTGTAGAACAAACAGAGGATGGTTTTTTTAACTTAAACAAGAAGTTTTTTAAACATTTTAAGGAGGGGGTAGCAATGGATTGGGAGAATGGAGAACCATCAATTGATTCTCTTTTTACTAAAGAATGGGAGAATCTTTTTTGGAAATCAAGAAAGAAAGGGGATAAGTTAGAACAGTTTCATATTGACTTAGCTACTTCAGCACAAAGATTAACTGAAGAAATAATATTTTACATGCTTACTAAACTACATGAAACAACCGGATTAGAGAATATTTGTATTACAGGAGGTGTTGCTCAAAATTCTGTTGCAAATGGAAAGATATTAAGAAATACACCTTTTAAAAAGATGTATGTTCCTTCTGCAGGACATGATGCAGGAACTTCTGTCGGTTCTGCATTATATCTGTATAATCATATATTATCAAATGATAGATTGGAGGAAATAAAAACGGCATATTTTGGCAAAAAACCTGATAATAATGAAGTTGTTGATTGTTTAGAAAAATATGGAGTAAAATATGAGAAAGTTGATGATGATGTTTTATTTGATAGAGTATCCGATAAACTTGTAAATGGTGGAGTAATAGGATGGTTTCAAGGTAGAGCAGAATTTGGACCTAGAGCTTTAGGTCATAGATCAATCATTGTTGACCCAAGAAGAAAGGATGCAAAAGATTTATTAAATGAAAAGATAAAAAGAAGAGAGAGTTTTAGGCCATTTGCTCCTTCGATTTTGGAAGAATATGTAGAAGAGTATTTTGTTCAGAATGATGAAGTTCCTTTTATGGAGAAAGTTTATGATATAAAAAAAGAAAAACACTCTGAAATACCTGCAGTAACTCATGTAGATGGTACAGGTAGATTACAATCGGTAAATAAAGAGATTTCGCCTAGATATTACAGGTTGATTTCTGAGTTTCAAAAGAAATCAGGAGTCCCCATTTTATTGAATACTTCATTTAATGAGAACGAACCTATTGTAAATAAACCGCAAGAAGCGTTAGATTGTTTCCTTAGAACAAAAATGGATATGTTAGTGATGGAAAATATAATTATTGAAAGATAATGGAGAAAACATTTTACGATAGTACTCCCTTTGAGTATGGATATTCTTCAAAAGAAGAAATCTTAGAAAACATGAATCCGAATCTTAAAAAAGTAATAGAAAAATCAAAAGGAAAAATAATTACAGATATTGGGTGTGGTTGCGGAAGAAATCTAATATATGCTTCCAAGTATGCTTCTAAATTAATTGGAGTAGATTTAAGTAAACAGTCTTTAGAATTTGCTAAGAATTTTATACAATCGGATAATTTGGAATTAGTTCTTGGTAATAATTTAGAAATTCCATTAGATTCTGATTTTTCAAACTTAGTTGTTAGTGATGGAGTAGTACATCATACTGGCGATACGGTTGGAGCTTTTAAGGAATGTGTAAGGGTTTTAAAACCAAATGGATTATTGTACTTAGCAGTTTACAAAAAGTACAGATATTATCCTTTTTTGTATAAATATGTTGGTGTTTTTTTACGAATTTTAAATAAAACTAAAGTTGGTAATTTTATTATGGAAAATACTTTTGTACTTTTACATTTTTTAATGTACAGATTATTTAAAAAACAAAAGTTAAGGTTGCGAGAAACAAGAAATATATTTTACGATTATTTTATTACGCCATTAGCAACCTTTCACTCTAAAAAGGATGTTCAGGTTTGGATAGATAATAATAATTGCAGTTTAGAAAAATATGATAGAACAAATGGTAATTGCCATGTTTTTATAATAAAGAAAGGTGAATAAAAATCCAAAAATATCAATAATCACAGTTACATTTAATAGTGAAAAAACGATTAAAGAAACAATAGAAAGTGTGTTTTTTCAGGATTATAATAATGTAGAACATATAATTATTGATGGAAAATCTACAGATGAAACAATTGAGATTGTAAAATCTTATGGAGATAAGATATCATATTTCATATCAGAAGAAGATGACGGATTGTATGATGCTATGAATAAGGGAATACGAGCTGCGTCAGGTGATGTGGTTGGAATACTAAATTCAGATGATGTTTATTATACAAATCATGTGATTTCAGATGTTGCTGAGGTTTTTATTTTTAATAATGTTGAATCAGTATATGGTGATTTGTTGTATGTAGATACTATAGATACAGATAATATAAGAAGATATTGGAAATCTGGTTATTTTAAATTAAACAATATGCGGAAGGGTTGGACAATACCTCATCCTACTTTATTTGTTAAAAAAGAGATTTATAACAAGTTTGGGCTTTATTCTATAAGGCTCAAAAGTGCATCAGATTATGAGATGAGTTTAAGATTATTATATAAGAATAAGATATCTATAACTTATTTGCCAAAAATTATGGTAAAGATGAGAATAGGTGGGATTAGTAATTACTCAATCTGGAATAGGTTAAGAGGAAATAATGAGGATGCTGTTTCATGGAAAATGAATGGGTTTCATCCTCCTTTATTTATTAGAATAAGAAAACCATTGTCCAAATTAAATCAGTTTTTTAAGAGGCCGAATAAAGATGCGTAGAAACTCTAAAATTTATCTAGCAGGGCATAACGGAATGGTTGGTTCTTCTATTTTTCGATTACTAAAGAAAGAAGGATATAATAATCTAATTATTAGGTCATCTTCCGAATTGAATCTGAAGAATCAGAATGATGTTCAGGAGTTTTTTATTTTAGAGAAGCCTGAATATGTTTTCTTGGCTGCAGCAAAGGTTGGAGGGATTTTGGCAAATAGCACATGTCAAGCAGAATTTCTGTATGATAATATGATGATTCAAAATAATGTGATTCATCAATCTTATAAAAACGGTGTAAGGAAATTGCTTTTTCTTGGGAGTTCTTGTATTTATCCTAAATTAGCAGAGCAACCATTAAAAGAACAATATCTACTTACCTCTTATTTAGAACCAACAAATGAACCTTATGCGATTGCAAAGATCTCAGGAATAAAAATGTGTGAGTTTTATAGGGAACAATACGGATGTAATTTTATTTCTGCAATGCCAACAAATTTGTATGGGCCAAATGATAATTATAATTTAGAGTCCTCACATTTAGTCCCAGCACTTTTAAGAAAGTTTTATGAAGCAAAATTAAATAACTCTTCTTCTGTGGAAGTTTGGGGAGATGGAACTCCTTTCAGGGAATTTTTGCATGTTGATGATTGTTCTAAAGCTTGTTTATTTTTAATGAATGAGTATAATGAAAAACAATTTGTAAATGTTGGAAGTGGGGTAGAACATAGTATTAAAAAAGTATCAGAGATTATTAAAGAGAAAGTAGGGTTTGATGGTCTGATAGAGTTTAACTCTACATATCCAAACGGAACTCCTAGAAAATTACTGGATGTAAGTAAAATAAACAATTTAGGTTGGCATCACCAGATTTCATTTGAGAAAGGAATAGAGATGGTTCTAGATATATTGCCTGAAGAACTACAGAGATACGAATAAGTGAAAGTCTTGATTGTTGATAATTTTGACTCATTTACATACAATTTGCATCATTACGTCTTAGAATTTGTAAAGGATTGTATTGTTCTTAGAAGCGATCAAATCTCTGAAGTTGATATTAAAAATTATGATAAAATAATTTTATCTCCTGGTCCTTCACTACCCTGTGATCATCCTGTGATTTTTGATGTGTTAGAGAGATTCTCAAAGACAAAATCAATATTAGGAATCTGTTTAGGTCATCAGGCAATTGTAGAGTTTTTTGATGGAAAATTAGAAAACCTTCAAGACGTAAAACATGGAGTTTCCTCAGAAAATCAGATTATTAAAAATGATTCTATTTTTCAAGGTATTCCTAAAGAATTTAAGATTGCTCATTATCATTCTTGGGTTGCTGAAAAAGATTCACTTCCAAATTGTTTGCTTATAACATCAGAAAATAAAGATGGACTAATTATGTCTGTTTCTCACAAAAAATATGATATAAAAGGTATTCAGTTTCATCCTGAATCAGTACTAACAGATAACGGAAAGTTAATTATAAAAAATTGGTTGTTTTCCTAATTAAACTCTGGTGCTATCCAATCTTTTCGACGTTCTAATTTTAAGTCTTTAAGTATATCTGCTTTTACTCGAATTGTTAGAGTGTAACTTCTCTGATATCCTGTTGGGATCCAATGAAATAATAACTCCCAACAATGTAAATCTCTATATATATCAATAGAAGTATAAGTGAATTTTTTCCACCATTCTTGATTTGTTTCATCTGAAAAATCATAACCAGAATGAAATCCTAGTTTCCATTTTTGAGTAATTTTTATATTTCCTGAAAATCCAAGATTTTGTGTAGAAGTTTTTTCAGATTGCAAATTAGTTCCCATGTTTAAGTTATGAGTATAATTTACATTCAAATTCCATGGTATTTTATAAAAATCTCTTGTTTCCTCTTTATTTCTTTCTTCTTCTTCTTCTTCTTCTTCTTCTTCTTTGTTTTTTTTCTTAGTAAAAGTTTTATCGTTTATATTAAACCCAGCAGTAATGTTTGAGTTTCTAAACCTAGCAATCTTATTATTCTCAAATAGTTCAAATTTATGTTTCCTACCAGTGGAATCAATAATATAAGGATCAAAAACACTGCTGTAACTGATATTTATTTTATTAAGCAGTTTTGTTCTTAAATTTAAATTGATATAATTAAAATTAAAGGAGTCAGCAAACAGATTATATGAAGAAGAAAAATTCAAACTTTCAATTAGTTTCACCTTAGTTAGTTCTTCTACAGTATCTTTCTTGTTTCTTACTTTTATTCCGAAAATATGACCTAAACTAAAATTTATATTTCCAGATTCATTTTTTCTGGGAGTTCCATAAATTCCATTTTGCATAATAGAATATATATCTGTGTTTCCTAAGCTGTCTATTTGTACAGATTTGTAGAATCCAAATTTCTTGTCTGAAAAACCAGGGTTGTATGTAAAGGATAGATTAGGAGTCATTACATGTCGGAAAGCCGCTATTTTACCTTTCTTAAACTGACTAACACCATAAATTTTTGTGTTTATTGAGCTAATTAAATTATACTCACTACCTCTAGTAAATTTATTTAATGTGTCTGTTATTACTTCAGTTCCGTTCCATTTTTTTTCAACCTGATTAATGTACCATCTTTCAGATAGATTTATACTTTGATTAAAAGTGAAATATTTTAATATTTTAAATGATGAGTTGATTGGAATGTTATGTCTCATTCCAGAATTGAAATTTTGTAAAGTGCTGTTGTGAAATAGTAATGAATCTGTAGTAGATATCTGATTTTTACTATTCATACTGTATCTCATTCCAATATTATCGTACCAATTTTTTGACCCTTTATTTCCTAGTGATTTAAATGGATAAATCTTATTCATGCTTAATGAAATATCAGGTAGTGTAAGGTTAACTTTATGTGTTTGAGTATTCTGATTATGACTTAGATTAGCAGATAAATTAAAAGGAGTTCCTTCAAATCTTTTGCTCCAATTTACATTAGAGGTGAATGTATTAGAAAGGTAGTCTGTAGAGTTTGTAAACGTATTATTTTTATGATATGTACTCGATCCAGCATTTACATTTGCAGAAAAACTTACCAATGGATCTGCTTTTGGGTCTTGTTTATGACTCCATCTCACAAAAAAATCTTTCTTAATTACATAGTTTGGAAAACCAAATTCACTTGTAATAATATTACCGTAATTAAGATTCAAAGACCCATTGTATTTATATCTCTTCTTATATCTAAAATTATTTTTTGAAGACCAACTTCCTTTTGTATAAATATCAGCTTTTAAAGTTAAATCAGTATAATTATTTAATGAAAAATAATATCCTCCATCTTTCAAGAAGAACCCCATATTTGCGGACTCTCCATAAGAAGGTATAATAATTCCGGAACTTTGTTTGTCAGTATTTGGAAAATATCCGAAGGGTAAAAATAAAGGAGTTGGAATATTGAAAAATGTCAAGTATGCTGGTCCTGTAACTATTTGTTTTTTAGGTATTAACTTAATTTTATTTGCACGAATAGAATAATGTGGATGTTCCGCATCACATGTAGTGTATTCTCCTTTTTTTAGGTATAATATATTGTCTTCTAGTTTCTTTACTTTTACTCCATGTATGTACCCTTCACCTTCTTTTGTGATTATCTTTTTTACAATACATTTCTTACTTTTCAGATTGTAAAGAATTTCAGTAGCTTTAAAACTTTCTTTCCCTTCCTTAAATACGGGATTACCAATAATTTTTCCTATGCTATCTTTAGTCCCAACAGCTAAGATGGTATTTTCTTTCCAGTCAATCACTATTTTATTTGATGTGATCTTTATGTCTCCATATTCAATACTTGCATCTCCATACAAATATATCTTCTTATCTTCTATGTCTTGAATAATTGAATCATTACAATGTCGTTTAATGTCAAATTCTAATATATTTTCAGAACTATTTTTTGTTAGTGTATCGTTAAGAAAAAATGAGTTTTTTGCATAAGAATTGTTGAAAAATCCTGTTAATAAGAATGTGAATGAGACTAGTATAAGTGTATTTTTATTCAATCTTAGTGTTATTTTTGTATGTAAACTAATAGTAATTCTAGATTGGCTAAACTAAGTAAAATCTATCATACCTTTAATCTGTTTGGTAAACGCATTTTTTTGTTTTTTCTTCTGTTGGTCGGTGTAAATAATTTTTCTTTTTCACAATCTGCAGAAAAACAGATAAGAACAATAGTGATAGATGCTGGTCATGGAGGTAAAGACCCTGGTACAATGGGTACCAAAAGATATAAAATTTATGAAAAAGATATTGCTTTAGAGGTTTCCTTAATCCTAGGAAGATATATTGAAAAGAAATTTCCGGAAATTAAAGTTGTATACACAAGAAAAAAAGATGTTTTCCTAGAACTTTGGGAAAGAACAGAATTAGCTAATAAAAATGATGCAGATTTATTTATTTCTATACATTGTGATGGATTTAAGAATTCAGATGTTTCTGGTGCTAGTGTTTTTGTTATGGGTATGAGTAAACTTAAAGCTAATATGGATGTTGCAATGCGAGAAAACTCTGTAATGTATTTAGAAGATAATTTTAAAGAAAAATATGATGGGTTTGACCCGAAATCTGCTGAAAGTTATATTGTATTTAGTTTAATGCAAAACACTTATTTAGAACAGAGTATATCATTTGCTCAACAATTAGATATTCAATTTGTAGAGAGAGTTTACAGAAAAAGTAGAGGGGTGAAACAGGCTCCATTTTATGTAATTAGTAGAGTTAATATGCCTTCTGTTCTTATTGAACTAGGGTTTTTAACTAATCCTGATGAAGAAGATTTTCTTCATTCTGAAAACGGTCAGATTTACATGGCTTCTGCAATATTTAGAGCTTTTAAAGAATATAAAGAAACAGTAGATGGGTTGTTAGTAATTGATAAAGATGATAGCAATGAAGATTTTAAAGAGATTGAAATATTAGAAAATAAAGATTTGAAAGAAGAATTAAATATAGTTTTTAAAATTCAATTAGGGACATATTTAAAATCCATGAAGAACTCTTCTGTTTTTGATGGAATGAATGTAGAAGAAGATCTTACAAATGGTACGTATAGATACTTTTTATCATTAGGAAATGACAAAAAAGAAGCGGATAAATTAAAATTAAAACACAGATCTGGTAAGTTTGCAGGAGCATTTATTGTAGCATTTTATAATGAAAAACAAATAAGTGTAAAAGAAGCCTTAGATTTGCTAAATAAATAAGATTATGAGTAATAAATTAAAATCAGTGACAGTGGGAGTCATTTCACTTCTATCAATCTTCTTGCTTTATTTTGGAATTAATTATCTAAAAGGAGTAAATGTAATGAACGATAAAAGAGTTTTGCATGCGTATTATCAGGATATTGCAGGATTAACTGAAGGAAACTCCATTACATTAAAAGGTCATAAGATTGGAACGGTAACTAAAATTTCCTTTGATGACAACAGAGATAATCAGTTAAAGGTGCTGATAAATATTGAAGATGACGTTCAGATTCCTGTCAATTCAAAAGCTAAGATTATTAGTTTAGATTTGTTGGGAACAAAAGGGATCTCTTTGATTCTAGGAGACACAAATGTTATGGCTATCTCGGGTTCAGAACTAGAATCTGCAATGGAATCTAGTTTACAAGATGAGGTAAATGCTCAGATTTTGCCACTTAAAAACAAAACAGAAGGATTAATTAGTTCTATTGATTCCGTAATGATTGTCATTACTTCAGTTTTTAATAAAGACGCAAGAGAAAGTTTAAATAAATCATTAACTGGTTTAGATAGAACATTTAAGACTCTGTCTAACACCATGTTAACGGTAAATAGTATTGTTAAAGGTAATGAGGAGAATTTAAATGAAATTATTTTAAATTTTAAAACAATCTCAACTAGTTTTAGTGAAAGTAATACAGAAATAAAAAATATTCTTTATAATTTTTCTTCTTTTTCTGATTCCTTAGCAAAATCAGATATTTTATCTACTTTAAACAATATTGATGAGATCACTAAACAAATAAATAATAATGAAGGAAGTTTAGGTTTACTTATAAATGATAAGAAATTATATAATAATTTACAAAAAGCTTCTAAGGAGTTAGAACAGCTTTTAGGAGATTTAAAAGATAATCCTGGAAGGTATGTTAGTTTTTCTGTACTTGGATCTAAGAATAAACCATATAAAGAACCAAAATCAGAATAATAAATGGGAGTGAATAATCTGTTTTTTTTAGCAGTATTTATTTTATTTATTGCACTTTTTGTAAGAAATCTCAGAAGAATTATTGCGAATATCCGATTAGGTAGAGATATTGATAGGTCTGATAGAAAATTAGATAGATGGAAGAATATGATTAGAGTTGCTCTTGGTCAGTCAAAAATGACCAGAAGACTAATTCCAGGTATTTTACATATAATAGTTTATTTAGGATTCTTAATCATAAATATAGAAATGATTGAGATTGTAGTTGATGGTATTTTTGGAACTCACAGATTTCTTGCAACTATTATTCCTGTAGGCTTATATAACTTTTTAATTGGATCTTTTGAAATACTAGCTTTACTTGTCTTAGTTGCTTGTATTATCTTATTTAGTAGAAGAAATTTTATTAAGATTAAGCGTTTTTGGAGCAAGGAAATGACTTCTTGGCCAAGAACAGATGCAAATCTAATCTTAATCTTTGAGGTTTTGTTAATGTCAGCTTTTCTTGTAATGAACGCTGCTGATGCTATTCTATTTACTAAAGATGTTTCTCATTATACAGTTGATTTTTCTAACCCTGTTTCACAGTTATTAGTTCCTTTATTTGATGGAATGAGTGCGAATGCGCTTTATTTATTAGAAAGATTTTCATGGTGGTTTCATATTATTGGGATTTTAGCATTTATGAATTATGTTTTAATATCGAAACATCTTCATATCTTCTTTGCATTCCCTAGTACTTTTTATGCACATTTAGATCCTTTAGGAAAGTTTAATAATTTAGAATCAGTGACTAAAGAAGTACGACTAATGATGGATCCGAATGCAGATCCTTATGCAGNTCCTTCAGAACCAACAGAAACAACTCAATCATTCGGAGCGAAAGATGTGACAGATCTAAACTGGGTTCAGTTATTAAATGCATATAGTTGTACAGAGTGTGGAAGATGTAGTTCAAATTGCCCTGCCAGTCAGACTGGGAAATTACTTTCGCCAAGAAAGATATTGATGGATACAAGAGATAGGATTACTGAGGTTTCAAATAACAAAAGAAAAAAGATAAAAGATAATAAATCTCTACTAGGAGATTATATTACCGCAGAAGAGTTATGGGCCTGTACATCATGTAATGCCTGTACTGATTCTTGCCCTATTGANTTAGATCCTTTATCTATAATTTTAGATATGAGGAGGTATTTGGTTATGGAACAATCAGCTGCTCCAACCGAACTAAACATGATGTTTACCAATGTAGAAAATAATGGAGCACCATGGCAATTCCCAGCAGCTGACAGATTAAAATGGAAAGATGAATAAATTAGTTGAAAAGATAGTAGACGGAGAACATATTTCTCCTGTATTACCAGATGATATTAAAAATTATCTAATAGATATTGATGGCACAGTATGTGATGATATTCCAAATGAAGAGCCTGAAAGAATGGCAACAGCTAATTTGTATCCTGATGCATTAGATATTTTAAATAAATGGTATGATGAAGGTCATTATATTACCTTCTTTACTTCAAGAATTGAAGAACATAGACAGGTTACAGAGTTGTGGCTGAAAGAAAATGGATTTAAGTACCATGGATTACTTATGGGTAAACCAAGGGGAGGTAACTATCATTGGGTAGATAATCATATTGTCAGAGCTACTAAGTTTGAAGGTAAGTTTACAGATTTAATAGATAAGGAAGTTACCATTCAAGTTTTTAAACCTTAAGAATGAGTGAATTACNGGTAAAAACAATGTCTGAATTTATGGCAGAAGGGAAGGAGGTAGATATTCTTTTTTGGGTAGGAAGTGCCGGAAGTTTTGATGATAGAGCAAAGAAAATTACTAGAGCATTTGTTAAAATACTGANTAGTTCAGGTGTTAACTTTGGAGTATTAGGTTCTGAAGAATCATCAAGTGGAGATGCAGCAAAGCGTGCTGGAAATGAATTCTTATTCCAAATGCAAGCCATGATGAATATTGAGGTAATGAATGCTTATAATGTAAAACGAATTGTAACTACATGTCCACATTCATACAATACGATTAAGAATGAATATAAAGGCTTAGGAGGAGATTATAAGGTTCAGCANCATACTGAGTTTATTACAGAGCTTATGTCTGAAGGAAAGCTAAATATAACAGGCAACTTAATTGGTAAAAAAGTAACTTATCATGACCCTTGTTATTTGGGTAGAGCTAATAATGTATATGATAAACCTAGGGAATTGATTAAATCATTAGGAGTAGAGTTAGTTGAAATGAAAAGAAATAAAAGACTTTCTTTTTGTTGTGGGGCAGGTGGGGCTCAAATGTTTAAAGAACCAGAAAACGGAACTCAAGAGATTAATATTAACCGTACGAAAGAGGCTTTATCTTTAAATCCGGATATTATAGCTACGGGATGTCCTTTTTGTAATACTATGATGTCTGACGGAGTTAAATCAGTAAATGAAGGATCTGCTGAGGTATTAGATATTGCGGAGTTAATAGCGGATAATCTTTAATGTTAGTAGATTTTAATACTATTTCTGACGAATCCAGAATTTGGATTTTTGCAGCAGAACAGAAATTATTGAATCATCAAGAGAATCATATTCTAAAATCTATTTCTGATCATCTTCAAAATTGGGAAACTCATAAAACACCCTTAACGGCTGGAGTTTCAATTTTAGAAAACCAATTTGTTGTTGTTGCTTTGGATGAAACTAAAAATGGAGCAAGTGGGTGTTCAATTGATACACTTCAAAATAAGATACAAAATTTAGAAAAAGAGCTTTCAGTTTCTCTAATGAACCGATTAAATGTGTTTTGTAAGATAGATGATAAAATACACTGTATACCTATGAACAAATTAGCAGAGAATACAAATAAAGATACTTTATTTTACGATCTTACCATACAAAAGAAATCAGAGTTATATTCCTACTTAAAACCGATTAGCGAAGGCTGGTGCGCTAGTTATTTATAAACTAACAATTAATTTAAAATTTAATTGTCGGGGAGTTAGGTAGTTCGGAACTGCATATTGTCTTCCACTTACATCTGCTACCCAAAGGTAGGATACTGTATTGTCAATATCTAATAAATTGAATACTTCTACAGAAATCCACATAGAATTCAATTTATTCAGTAAATTAACTTTACTCTTTTTGTCTTCAGCTTTTATTACTGCAGAAAAACCAATATCTACTCTTCTGTATTCTGGCATTCTTAGTATATCTTGATATTTATCTGAATTTGGTGGTCCGAAAGAAAGCCCTGTTCCGTACATCATGCTTAGATGCATTTTATAGTTCGGATTTCCTGGTAAGTAATCCTGAAAAAATAGAGAAAAATTAACTCTTTGATCTGTTGGTCTAGGTATAAAACCTGGATAGATTGTTTCTCCAGTTTCCTCATCAATATAAAAATCATCTTCAATATCTTCCATTGTTTGCATTACAGATAAAGAAGCCCAACTTTCTACTCCTGTAACAAATTCTCCATTTATTTTTAAGTCAGCACCAGTAGCGTATCCGTTAGAATTATTTTCTGCCAGATATTGAATTCTTACATTATCTACTTTGTATGGGATTAGGTTTTGTANATCTTTATANTAGATTTCAGATATTAATTTAAATGGTCTTCCCCAACTATAAAATAGATAATCAGACCCTAAAACAAAGTGTATTGATTTCTGACTTTCAATATTTGGATTTAGTTCTCCTTCTAGGTTTCGGAGTTCTCTGTAAAAAGGAGATTGATAATAAATCCCTGTAGCAGCTCTGAAAACTACATCTTTTTCCCAAAGAGGAATGAAAGCCAAATTTAATCTGGGAGAAAACAGAAACTCTTTGTTAAAACTCCAATAGGAAGCTCTTGTTCCGGCATTTATTGTAAAGTTTCCAATATCTTTATTGTATTGAATAAATCCTGATTCTCTAAAAGAGGAAAGTTTTAGATAAGTTTTTAGGAATTCAGTCATGAGTAGTTCTTGTGTTGTATCCGAATTTCCATTAATATTATCGCTTGCGTGAGGTAGTGTAAAACCAGCAGAGTCGATAAGAGTCCATTCTTTGATATGGTCAGTTATTTCTTCTTTTTGTAGTTTNATTCCCCATTCCCATTTAGTATTNTCATTTTGTATATAGTGTCCGTTTAANGATGTGTTTAATACAATAGCTTCTAAGTTGTTTCTGGCATGATTGATAAATTTTCCAACTCCTCTATCAAATCTCACATCTCCGAAATTGTCTGAACCAAGGTTATTATCTAATTGATATAACCAATATTCTCCTAAAATATCAAAACTTTCAGATTCTATTGTTTTAAATNCGGAAGTAGTAAGATTTAGTTTTGTTTTTAGGTTAGGAGAGACGCTTGTGTTTAAAGCACCAAAGTAGGTGTTGTATTGGTCTGATTCTTGTCCTTCAAAAAATATTCTCAGTTTTAGAGCTTCATTTAAAGTACCAAATTCGGTATCTCTATTTTCAGGTATCATTCGGTATTTATTTTGAGATATATTTCCTAAAAAACTAATTGACCAATTATCTTTTAATTGATATTTGAGATAAGTTTGTGCATCTGAGAAATTTGGTTTGTACTCAGCTCTGGTGTCCATTGCATTTAAAAGATACTGATTACTTTTATTTCGAAAACCAAATAAATATGAGAATTTATTGTTAGATGTTATTCCTTCAAAATGTGCAGATCCACCTAATAAACTCATTTGTAAAGATGCCTTATTTTTTGTAGGAGTTTTGTAAGTGATATCTAATACAGAGGACATCTTATCTCCGTATTTCGCTTCAAATCCACCAGCAGAAAACAAGATATTTTCTACCATATCAGAATTAACAAAACTTAATCCTTCTTGCTGACCAGAATGAACTAAAAATGGTCGNTAAACTTCAATTCCGTTTACATAAACCATATTTTCATCAAAATTTCCTCCACGAACAGAATATTGAGAACTTAATTCGTTTGCAGAACTAACTCCAGGTAAGGTTTTTAAAATCGACTCTACACCTCCTCCAGAATTAGGAATTAAGCTTACATGTTGTGTTTTTATTTTACTAAGAGCCTGNTTTCTAGTTTTTTTATCTTTTACAATTATATCATCAATGAGTTTTCCTTCTTTGCTTAGCTGAATATCAAGAGTATAAATTTGTCCGTTTTTTAACATAGGTATCCTGATATTTTTTACACCAAAACCAATAAATGAAACCTCTATTATTACTGATCTATTTGCTCTTAAATTTAATGAGTATTTTCCTGTTTTATCAGATGAAACCCCTGTATTTTCACCCTTTATTACAATATTACTTCCTGGTAAAACCTCTTTATTATTATCGGTAATAGTTCCGATTAATTTTTGTCCGATAGAAGTTAAACTAATCAGAGATAAAATTAGGATATAAAGATGTTTATTCATTCGTTTGCAAAAATATAAATAAAGTTGAGCTACTTATAAACTCATCATAATTTTGTTTAGTATATTTACCAGATAAAAAATAATCAAATGAAAAAGGTGTTGATTTTATGTACTGGAAATTCCTGTAGGTCGCAAATGGCTGAAGGTTGGTTAAAACATTTCACNTCTAAAGAGAATATAGAAGTTTACTCTGCAGGTACAAAACCAGAATTAGTAAATCCGTATGCTGTAAAAGTAATGAGTATAGAAGGAATAGATATTTCTTCTAATCAATCTAATAATGTTGATGAATATAAAGATATAGAATTTAACTTTGTCATTACAGTTTGTGACAACGCACAAGAACTTTGCCCCTTCTTCCCATCTGCTTCTAAAATGATACATAATAGTTTCTTAGATCCAGCGAAAGCAAGAGGTACTAAAAAAGAGTTGATAAAAGTGTATTCTGATGTAAGTAATGATCTAAAGCAATTTATGGAACAATTTGCAAATGATNACCTCTTGAACTAAAAATCAGTAGTAAAATTTTGCATAAAAGTAGTTTCGTTATTTAATTTATCTTTTACTACTAATTTTAAAGTGTGTTCTCCTTTTTTTAGTTTTTCTCTTTCCATGTAATAAACAAGTAAGTTAGTTTTAAAATCGTATTCCATCAAAATCCATTTTCCATCTATTTCTCCTCTATAAAAAGAAATGCCACTTTCATTATCTGATATTTTTACTGAAATATTTCCCGAGTANTTATCATTTGTATTATATGTAANATTATAATTAGAAATGATAGGGTTTAAAGTGTCAGCTATAATAGTAAAAGATCCAAATTCTCTAGTTTTTGCAAGTAGATTTCCATCTTTCCAGGTTTTCCCTTTGTATTTAAAAGTTNCATCATCTCTAACTTGTGCAATATAAACTTTATCTTTCAAGTTATTAGGAATGTCTGATTTTATAGAAACCACATATTCTTTATGTAAAGGAACGTTTTTTTTCATAAAATTATGAATCTCAGATAAGGTCTTATTAGTTCTCGGTGTCTCAGAATAAGAAATATCACAGTTTTCATATAGACTGTATCTTTCTAAATGTGCTTCAAAATTCAAAGAAGAATAAATATTTTCTTGATTATAAATAAATTGATCGTCTTGTTCAGTCTTGTTAAATTTGTTTTTACTTTCTTTAGATTGTATATTAAATTTTAGTGTAGATGTATTTCCTTTGATGTCTGAAACTTCAAATCTTATTTTATGAAGTAAACTATCGGTAAAATTTATAATTCCTTTATTTATATTTTTCTTATAATTAGACAATTTATTGAAGGGAAGAGTATAACATCTGTTAAATTTGATTGACTGATCAATATAACATCCGTAATCAATATGAGAATTGATAAATCTTTTTTCCGAAAAATTAAGTTCATCAACTTCAAAATGATGAATCATATTATNGTNAATAAATAATTTTATTGCATACACTCCATTTTTGTTGTTAGGAGCTCCGTTTTGCCTATCAATTGTAGAAATACCAAATGAAATATCTCCATGTACTGTTATCTCAGAATTATTATTCAATAAATACCCCTNCTCATCTTTCTTTAATGAGATTCTAAGATCTTTATTTTTATTATTTATTGTTGAATTGTTATGAGTATAGATCTTTATTTCTGATAGTACTGGATTTATATTATCATCAACTTCAAAACCAAAAGAGAGAGGGTTTAATGTGTGTTCCGATTTTGTGTCTCTAATCTCAAAATGTAAATGAGGCCCACCGCTTCCTCCTGAGTTTCCGGATAAACCAATAACATCTCCTTGTTTTACTAAAAGAGTGTTTCTTGCTGGATAGTAATTTATTTCAAAACTTTCTTTTTTATATTGTTGTTCGTTTATTATTTTCGTTATTTCATCATTAAAAATCTGCATATGTGCGTATACAGATGTATGTCCTGTTTCTGGATGAACTATGTAAATCACCTTACCATACCCCCAAGTAGAAACTTTTATTCTACTAATGTATCCATCCGCAATTGATCTAATCTCTTTACCTTCTATGCTTTCAGTTTTTATATCAATTCCAGTATGAAAGTGATTGCTTCTTAATTCTCCAAAAGTTCCTGAAAGTAATAAAGGAAAATCAAAGGGTGAAATATAATTCTGAGAGATTGAACTAATTGATATAAGGATAAATAGGAGTGTGAACAACCTTTTCATAGAGTTATTTTAATAAGATTTACAAATATAACATCAAACTATATTAGAAATTGCTATAAAATCTATAAGTTTGTAACAAATTAATTGGTATGAAAAATTTAGTTGAAAATATTGAAAAAAAAGTTAGTAAACTAATACAATTATATCAATCTGCTCAGAAACAAAAAGAGGAGATTCTGACAGAAAACAATAAGTTAAGATCAGATTTGTCTGAAAAAAATGAATCAATAAAGAAGTTAGAAGAGAAAATAAAGTTATTAAGAATAACAAAGTCGGTAAGTACTCAGGATGATGAAAGAAACAAAGATAGCCGACAGAAAATAAATGAGTACGTGCGGGAGATAGATAAGTGCATTGCACTTTTGAACAAGTAGTCAGAATCTAAAATAAGATGTCGTTAAAGATAAAAATAAATATAGCAAACAGGATATATCCTATGACTATAAATCGAGATGCGGAAGAAAATATTCGTAAATCGGTGAAAAAGATTGAAGAGCGACTGAAATTCTACGAAAAGAATTATGCTATAAAAGATCGGCAAGATTTACTAGCAATGTGTCTGATTGAAATAGCTACAAAACTAGAATCTGTAAATGATAGTGATACAAAAGATAATAATGATATTGAGATAAAATTATCGTCTATCGAATCTACTTTGTCAGAAATTATATAGTTCTTTTACATAAAAATTAATTACCCGCATTAGTTAGAATTGTTAAATTCAACAGATAAGAAATTAGAGTATGACTTGGTTTTTTAAAAACAGGCCTCAACCCATTAGGGTTTCTCTTTAATGAGAACAGTGGACGTTTGAGATTGACTGGCATCTTTATCCCTATTTAATTAGGAATTTAACAGAACTATTGCGGGTTTTTTATTAACCAAATTAAACTAAATAAATGGAACCAATTACAATTATTATTGGGCTTGTATCGCTGTTGTTAGGATCTGTAATCACTTTTTTTATTATTAAGAATCTTGATTTAGCAAAGAGTAATCGCTTACTTAAAGATTCTGAAAAAGAGGCAGAAAGAATTAAAAAGGAAAAAATATTACAAGCTAAAGAGAAGTTTATAGAATTGAAATCACAGCATGATAAATCTATAAATGAGAAAAACCGAGAATTTAATAAATCTCAAAATAGGGTTAAAGAAAAAGAAACAAAACTNAACCAGAGATTAGGAGAGATGAATCGTAAAGAGAAAGATCTTTTGGAAGAAAAATCTAACTTAGAAAAACAAAAATCTATTGTTGCAAAAAAGCAAGTAAGTCTTGATTCTAACAAGCAAAAACANATTCAACAATTAGAGGAAATGTCAAATTTAAGTGCAGAAGAAGCTAAGAAAGAACTTATAGAAACTCTGAAAGATGAGGCGAAAACGGAAGCTTTAACAATCATTCAGAATACGATTGAGGAAGCGAAACTTACTGCAAACCAGGAAGCAAAAAAAATTGTGATACAAACAATACAAAGAACTGCTACTGAACTTGCAATTGAGAATGCTGTATCTGTTTTTAATATAGAATCGGATGCTATNAAAGGTAGGATTATTGGTAGAGAGGGTAGAAATATCCGTGCTTTTGAAGAAGCAACTGGGGTAGATATTATTGTTGATGACACTCCTGAAGCAATTATTATTTCTTGTTTTGATTCTGTAAGGAGAGAAATTGCACGTCTTTCTCTTCATAAATTAGTTACAGATGGAAGAATTCATCCTGCTAGAGTTGAAGAGGTTGTTAAGAAAACAACTAAAGAGATAAATGATGAAATTATTGAAATAGGTAAGAAAACTACTATTGATTTAGGGATTCATGGTTTACATCCTGAACTTATTCGTATGGTTGGAAGAATGAGATANCGTTCTTCTTACGGACAAAATCTTTTACAACATTCTCGTGAAACAGCTAATTTGTGTGCTACTATGGCTTCCGAATTAGGATTAGATAGTAAAGCAGCAAAAAGAGCTGGTTTGTTGCATGATATTGGTAAAGTTCCAGAAGATAATGCTGAAACTCCCCATGCATTATTAGGAATGCAACTTGCCGAGAAATATGGAGAGAAACCTGAAGTTTGTAATGCTATTGGTGCTCACCATGATGAAATTGAAATGACTTCTTTAATCTCGCCTCTGATACAAGTATGTGACGCTGTATCAGGAGCTAGGCCGGGAGCTAGAAGACAGATTTTAGATTTGTACATTAGTAGAATTAAGGAGTTAGAGGAAACTGCTCTTGCCTTTCCAGGTGTGGTAAAATCTTATGCAATACAAGCAGGTAGGGAACTTAGAGTTGTTGTAGAGAGTGAGAAGGTAACTGATTCNGATGCAGATAAATTATCTTTCCTGATATCAGAAAAAATANAAAATGACATGACTTATCCTGGACAGGTTAAAGTTACTGTTATTAGAGAAACTAGGGCTATATCATACGCTAAGTAGACTATATATTTTAACTACTTTTTAGAAGAATCCCTTTGAGAAATCATTGGGATTTTTTTATATATTTGTAGTCCAAAAACACAAACTAATTATTATGAAATTACGACTATATTTTTTAATCGTTTTATTATTTTCTTTTTCCACTTCCTTTTCCCAAGTACATACAATTAATACTGATACTCTTGGTAATACATTCTCACCAGATACTATTGCAATATTTCTAGGAGATACTGTTGAATTTGTATTGCCGTTCAATCACAACGCAGTAGAGGTTGATGAAGCTACTTGGCTTGTTAATGGAACTACTCCTGCTATTAATGGTTTTAATTTTGGATTTGGAGTAACAGCTAATTTTATTCCTGATTCTGCTAAAACATATTACTATGTATGTGCACTTCATGCTTCTATGGGTATGAAAGGAGTAATAATTGTTAATCCTATCACATATGGATGTACTGATTCTACATCTCTGAATTATAATCCACTAGCAACCATTGATGATGGCACATGTCTATATTGCCCTGAAAATGGACTTGTATTTAATGTAGGAGGTGGAATTGCAGATAATGAGATATCTTGGGGACTTGTAGAGATTGGAAATAGTTGGGCTTCTGCTTCTGGTTCATCAGGAGTTTCTTATGCTTGTGTTCAAGATAATTGTTATCAATTTAGAATGTATGATTCTGGTGGAGACGGATGGAATGGAGCAACATATTCAATTATGGACAGTATAGGAAATATACTTGCATCAGGAACACTAATTAATGGAACTAACGGAACTGATATTGTGCAAATTGGCACTTCTGTTATTTGTCCAATATTTGGATGTACAGATTCACTATCTCTTAATTATAATTCATTAGCAACGGTTGATGATGGCAGTTGTTCCCCTCTTGCTGAGAATCTTTTCTTCTCAGAATATGGTGAAGGGAGTTCAAATAACAAATATTTTGAAATATATAATCCAACTTCAAATATTGTAGATTTAACTAATTATGCTTTTGCTAGGGTAAGTAATAGTCCTGGTAATGGAGTGGGTATATATGAGTATTGGGTTGATTTTGATTCAGCTGCTATTATACTCCCTAATGATGTTTATGTTGTTGTGCATCCATCATCTGATTCATTGATTTTAGTTGAAGCAGATATGGATTACGGAACTTTAAGTAATGGAGATGATGGATTCGCTTTAGTTTATGGTAATAATCCGGGTACTCCTATGTCTCCTTCTGCGGGAGGTTATCAGATTTTAGATTGGATTGGAGATTGGAATGGAGATCCAGGACAAGGATGGGAAGTTGCTGGTGTAAGTAATGCTACTAGAGACCATACTTTAGTAAGAAAATGTCCAGTATCTCAAGGTGATACTTCATGGTCAAATGCTGCTGGAACAGATGCTTTAAATTCACAATGGATAGTGTTATCACAAAATGATTGGACGAATATTGGTTTTCACAATACATGTATTTGTGATAGCACTACAAATTCTTATACTTATATTTTTGATACAATTTGTAACGGATTATCAATAGTTGTTGGTAGTAATACATATGATTCAACTGGAGTATATTATGATACCTTGTTATCTTTTAACGGTTGTGATAGTATTGTTACGACTAATTTAATTGTTCTTTCAACTGCTGCTTCATCAGGAGTAAATTATCAAACTATTTGCTTGGGAGATAGCGCTTCAGTTGGTAATAGCANATATTATTCTGCAGGAGTATATGCAGATACATTAATCTCTTCTAATGGGTGTGATAGTATAGTTACAACTACTCTAACATTAGTAACTGCTAATTATGCTAGCATAAATGGAGGGTTATCTGATACGAGTTCTGATCCTGGTGAATTTAGTAATTATAATGGTTATTTAATATTAGATGCTACTATAATGAGTTTATTAAAATCTGCAACGGTTTATTCTGAAGATACTAATGTTGTAACTTTTGAGTTGAGAGATGATAATGGAGTTGTTTTAGATAATGTGACACATACAGTATATCCTGGATCTCAGAGTTTAATTTTTAACTTCTTAATTCCTTCAGGAACAGATTATCAATTAGGAATAGATGGACCAAATTCTGGTTTATATAGAAATAATGCTGGTACTGGAAACTCAATTGCTTATCCCTTTAATATAGGTGAGGTAGATATTACATCTTCTGGCGCTGGTGATCAATATTATTATTTCTATTATGATTTAGAAATTATGCCACATTCCTCATATATTGATACAATGATTTGTGATGGAGATAGTGTTCAGATAGGACCAAATACATATGATACTCCCGGAATATATGTAGATACTTTTATTTCATCTAATTTATGTGATAGTGTAGTATATATGATTNTAGATTATTATCCAATTATAACACTTTCTATACAGTCAGTTCCTGATCCTGCAGAAATTTGTTTAGGAGANACTATTACTTTGGAGGGTTCTACAGGATTTGATCAATATTACTGGATTTCTGAAAATGCAGTCATTGGAGAAAATCAACAAATAGAGCTTTCTCCGTCTCAAGATTTCTGGTATTTACTAAAAGCAATAGATGTTTATGGTTGTTCAGTTCAAGAAGATATATGGGTTTATGTTGATAGTTGTCTTTCATGGAATTGTGATCCTAATAGTCTTTCTTGTGTAGACCCTGGAGATGGAACGGGAATATATAGCACATTGTCTGCATGTGAATCTTCTTGTGTGACATCTATAAATGAATCAGACATACAGAACATTGAAATATATCCGAATCCTTCATCTGGAATGTTTACAATAGAATTTAGAAGTATTATAGAGAAAAAATCAAATATAAGTATCTTAAATTCTATTGGAAATGTAGTGTTTTCTGAAGAGTTAATGATTGGAGAATCTTCTAAAGATATTGACCTTTCTGAATTATCTAAAGGAATATATCTTATAGAGTTACAAACGGAATTAGGATTTTATAAAAAGAAAATAATTTTACAATAGAATAAATTAACATGAAGAAATTATTATTATTACTTAGTGTATTTACATTTACTTTTTCAAATGCACAGACAGCAATGAATTCAGCAGTTGGGTATGCTCCAGATTTTACAGTTTCGGATGTAAATGGAACCTCACATACTTTATATAACTATTTAGATAGTGGTTATGTAATGGTATTGGAACTAATGAGTGTAAGTTGCGGACATTGTATACAGCATGCAGCAGGTACTGAGAATTCATATATAACAAATGGCCCAAGTGGGAGTAACGCAGCTAGATTCTTAGGTTTAGAAGTAAATGCTTCTACTAATAATACAGCAATTTCTAATTTTGCTAATACATATGGAGCTTCTTTTCCAATTGCAAATAATATATCTCCTTCTGGTATTGGTTATATGTTATATGGTACACCAACTTATTATGTTGTATATCCTGATCGTTCATATACTACAATTTGCGGATACAATTGTGTGACAGCAAATTCTTCTAGTACTATTGAATCAAAACTTAATACTGCAATAGCTTATTGGCCACCAACTCTTGGATGTACAGACCCTATAGCTCTTAATTATGATAGTCTTGCTAACTTAGACGATGGAAGTTGTGACTATAGTTCTTATACAATAGAAACAGTAGGGATGAGTTTTTCTCCTGATACTATTATTTGTGATGTAGGAGATACAATTAATTTTATTTTAGGTCCAGGTCATAACGCTGTAGAGGTTAGTGATAGTACATGGCTAGTTGGAGGTAATATTGCATTGTCCGGTGGTTTTAATTTTGGATATGGATCTACTAGTTATTTTGTTCCAGATGATTGTCATCACTTTTATTATGTTTGTCAGCCTCATGCTCAGTTAGGAATGAAAGGTGTTATTATTGCACATCACCCTCCAGTTTTTGGCTGTACTGATTCTACAGCATTTAATTATGATTCTACTGCTACTNTTGATGATGGTTCATGTGTTTATTGCTCACTAGGTCCAATCACAGGAGTTAACCTAACTGATCTTATACATGATAGAGTGACTTTTAACTGGGATGATATGAATTCTGTTTGTGGTACAGTAGATCAAATTAGAATTCGTTACAGAGAAGTTGGAACGTCTGCTTATTNTACTAAAACAATGGGTGCTCCAGTTGGAAACAACGCTCCATGTCTAAATACTTCCAAATTAGTACTTAACTTGATGTCTTCTACTACTTATGAGTATGACTTTAAGATTTGGCACCAAGATGGAACAGTTGTTACATGGCATGAAAATGGAACGTTTACAACATCTTCAGTATGTGATAACGCTATTAATGTAACTGCAACACCAATTACTACAACTAAAACCCAATTCTGTTGGGATAGTGTTAGTTCCTACTCATTTGTAAGATTGAAATATAGAGAAAATATTTCAGGTTCTTCATTCAATAATATTGGAGGATTCGGAGTATTCTCACCAACACTTTGTAAAGATAAGAATGGATTAACTCCAGGAACTCAATATAGAGTAATGTGGAGAACATGGTGTAATCCATCAGGTGGTCCTTACAGATCACCAGTATGGGATGGTCCAGTTATTTGGGATCAACCAACTTCTATCAGAGTAGAAAATACAGATGTAGAGGAAAGACAACTTATCCGAATCACCGACATTTTAGGAAGAGAAATTAATTCGGATAAAGTAATTGAAAAAACTACCTTACTTTACATTTATGATGATGGCACAGTGGAGAAAAAGATAATTCTTGAATAAATAAAAACCTACTCGTCTGAGTAAGTTTTCATCTTGAATAATTAAGACATGAATGTAAAAGGAAAAAACATTATAATAACTGGAGGTAGTCTTGGAATTGGGAAGGAAACAGCAAGAGATCTCGTTGAGAAAGGAGCGAATGTATTGATTACTGGAAGGTCAGAAAGCAGATTAATTGAAGCTAAACGTTATACTGGAGCTAAGATTATTGAATTTGATATTTCTGATCATGAAAACATTTCTGATAATGCAAGAAAATGTATCGATATTTTAGAAGGAAGG